>CALLXF010000081.1 GCA_938015805.1 uncultured Saprospiraceae bacterium
GCTGCGACAGGATCGTAAATACGTCACAAACACATTTAAATAAACTAAAAATTTATCCAAATCCAGTAAATGATATTTTAATCATAGAATCTGATCGTGACGACATTATTTCATTATATATCTATGGTTATAATGGAATCAGTATGGCAGTTATAGATGCATCTTCTAATCACCCGATAAACCTATCTCATCTACCGACCGGAGTTTATGCGATCCTTACAGACAAAAAGGAACTAGTAAAAAGATTTATTAAAATATAAATCTAGCTTACCGCAGTGCTAATTAGTATGATTTTAGATCCGGTATGTTCTTTTGATCCTGGAGTTGCCACCTCTGAACAGTTTCTAGTACGACCCCTTAGCATCTTTACAATTACATAAAGTGGATTAGTATAAATTTACAAGAACATTTAAACCAATATATTCCATGGATTTTATCTAAAAAATAATGGCTCTATCTTGATCAGAATGGGTGAGTGATTAAATGCTAGGTATACTCCTAAATTATGGAAGGATTGACCTTTTTGATTTTAGTGGATAAATTTTTAAAATCCGTTAAAAACAAAATAGTGTTTGAGCAAAACTAAGAATTGTGAGAATAAGATAGGCCAATGGGATAGTATAATTAATTATGTGAAAATCAGCTGTTATTGCGAGTTTATTTTGTTTAGGATTTTAAGGATTTAGGAGCGTAAAGAAATCAAAACAGTCTTGAATTTTTGTTTCTTTTGCTTCAAGGCAAAAGAAAAAGAGGCATTTGAATATGAACTTAAATGACAATCAAAATGGAATAGATATTTTTTACCCACTCAAATCGACATAGTGCCAAAATAATTTAGTTATATTTTTATAAAGCTATTTCTATAACCCAATAGCAGTGCTGAGATATACACTCCTAAAAATCTAACTTGCCACCCACGGAATTTCTTCTTTACCATCCTTGGCTAACAAATATCTAGACAGTACAAAAAGATAATCAGATAAGCGATTTAGATACTTGATGATCTCTGGTTTCACATCTGCGACTTTGGACAAAGTAACTACTCTTCGTTCGCTTCTTCTACAAACGGTTCTGCATATATGACATTGCCCATTGGTCCATGAGCCTCCTGGTAAAATAAAAGTCTTTAGTGGTTGTAACGAAACATTCATTTTATCGATAGCTTCTTCTAAAACTTTAGTATTCTCTGCATTTATTTCTGGTAGAGGATAATTGTTTTCTGGATCTGCTGCAAGATTAGATCCGATATCAAAAAGCTTAGACTGTATCTGTAAAATTAGATCACTCACTACCGTATCTTTTATATCGGACAATAAAAGACCTAGATGGCTATTCAATTCGTCCACAGTCCCGTAGGCTTCTATACGAATGTCATCTTTATCGACTCTGGCTTTACCAAATAACGAGGTCTTTCCAGTGTCTCCAGTTTTAGTATAAATTTTCATTATTTGATATTGTAACGATGAGTAGGATCTGAGGCTAGAACGATATCTTGGTTTCTAATGTCCTTCTCTACTAGACCATCTCTTAATCTGATGATACGATGTGCATGTTCTGCGATATCTGGTTCATGAGTAACGAGTATCACCGTATTTCCTCCAGCATGTATTTTTTCTAAAATTGACATTATTTCGATAGATGTCTTAGTATCTAAATTTCCCGTAGGCTCATCTGCAAGAATAATGGCAGGATTATTTACAAGTGCTCTGGCAATCGCCACCCGCTGTCTCTGCCCGCCTGATAGTTCATTAGGCTTGTGCTCCACCCGATCGCCTAGACCTACAGAATCTAATACTTGCTCTGCCTGTTCTTCTCTTTTAGATTTACTCAGTCCTGAGTATACTAATGGTAATGCAACATTATCCAATGCGGATAATCTCGGGAGTAGATTAAAAGTTTGGAATACAAAACCGATTTCTCGATTCCTCACTTCGGCAAGATCATTATCATCCATCGTACTGACATTAATCCCGTTTAGTTCGTAATCTCCATTTGTCGGACTGTCTAGACATCCGAGTAGATTCATTAAGGTAGATTTACCAGAACCGGACGGGCCCATTAAAGCCACGTACTCATTTCTTTTAATGTCTAAAGTAATATCTCTTAGGGCATGTACTTTTTCCGTACCCATGATATACGTTTTAGAAAGCGAACGAGTAGAAATCACATTGGTCATAGATGAATAATTATTCTGCTTTAAAACTACACTGAAAATAGAATACTCAAGTAAATATTTAGATGAGCATACCCTTTAATTCGTCCAAAATTAGCAATTTACGTCTACTTTAAAACGAACGTCTTGAGTGATCAATCAAAACTATCCCCAGAAAGGATAAAACATATCGCAATTGCTGGAAATATAGGTGCTGGGAAAACCACATTATCAGAGTTGTTATCTAATCATTATAACTGGGAAGTACAGTATGAAGATACCAGTACAAATCCTTATTTAAGTGATTTTTATAACGACATGCATAGATGGTCCTTTAATCTACAGATCTATTTTTTAAACAGTAGATACCGACAGATACTGCAAATCCGAGAAGGAGATAAGACTGTGATCCAGGATCGTACGATATATGAGGATGCTAATATTTTTGCTCCTAATCTACATGAGATGGGACTAATGGCAAAACGTGATTTTGATAATTATACCGACCTATTTAAACTTATGGTTTCTCAGGTAAATGCTCCAGATCTACTGATATATTTAAAGTCTACTATCCCTACCCTAGTGAGTCATATACAGACTCGTGGACGGGATTATGAGGGGAGTATCAGCTTAGATTATTTAAAGAAATTAAATGAACGATATGAGTCCTGGATCAGTTCTTATACAGAAGGCAAACTGCTCATCGTAGAAGCAGATGGTCTTGATTTTAAAAATAATAAAGAGGACTTTGGAAAAATAGTGGAAATGATCGATGGCGAACTACATGGTCTATTTTAAGCAATGATGTTAAAAGAAATTAAAAAAGATCTATACTCATCTCAGACTACTTTAGTTGCTGTTTCTAAAACCAGATCTCAGCAACAAATTCTAGAATTGTATGATCTGGGTCAACGAGATTTCGGAGAAAACAGAGTTCCTGAATTGGTTGAAAAATACGAAGCTCTACCTGAGGATATCAAGTGGCATGCGATCGGTTCTTTGCAAACAAATAAGATTAAGTACATTGCTCCGTTTATCTCTCTGATCCACTCTGTAGATAGTTACCGTTTACTGTACAAGATCAACCGTGAGGCTCTAAAAAACGATCGTACAATCGATGTTTTACTCCAGATAAAAATCGGTATGGAAGAGGCTAAGCAAGGTTTTAAAATGGATGAACTAAAGAAACTTTTAAAAAAGGAAAAAAGTTTTGAGGCTTTCGCCAATGTAAATATTGTAGGACTGATGGGTATGGCTAGCTTTACAAATGACAAGGAACAAATAACTGCAGAATTTAAAAGTCTAAAAACATATTTTGATCTATGTCAGAAAGAATTTTTTAATGCAAAATCTTTTAACACCCTTTCCATGGGTATGTCTGGAGATTACAAAATAGCAGTATCCCAGGGTTCTACAATGGTTAGAATAGGCAGCTTACTTTTTAGTTAATCTTGCCTGAAATCAAAAAATAATTAGAACTATATCTTTACGACTTTTTTGCAAACAGTGGTGTGAGGCAAAAGTATTTTGATCAGATAAGATCCTTGTGGAGCATCGCTAATATCAATTTTCCCATCTATTCCGATCACATCTTCTAGGACTACTTTTCCATCCACATTAAAAATTTGATACGTGGTATTGCTTAGATTTATATCAGACTTTAGGGACATAATTCCTCTAGTCGGATTAGGAAATAAACCTATAGAGACGTCATTATTATGTGTACCATCAGTATTTACATTGGCATCAGCCAAAATCTCCGTCCCATACAATGTCAGTCCTCCTCTCTCGTTTCCTATGATCATCTCTAATTTATTATCTCCGTTTAGATCGGCTACGGCGAGGGAAGTATTTTCTCCATCCCGTATTTCACCATAATCCTCTGATTCTAAAGTAAAAGAACCGTTTAAGTTTCCAAGTATATTGCTGTAGATATCGACCTTTCCACTGCGACTACCTACGAACAATTTATACTCATTATTATCTAAATAGAAATAAGGTGCAGACATAGCAGAAGGATCAAAAATGGTCTGTGTGTTTACGTCACCAAAAGCCATAATATTAGGAGCCTCAGTTTCCTCACCCTCAAAAACTGGATTCCCTACCGTACCTATATTAGGAAAATAAATCAGTGCTCCTATTCCTCCACTACCATTACTATTGTTATTTTTTTCACCAGTAATGATATCTCCTAAACCATCTTGATTAAGATCTGCTATCGATACTCTAACATTATTACCTGGACGGATACCCATAAATTCAGTAATGGTATTTGTAAACTCATAAGGAAGACCAGGACCTGCTATATTTTCTGAATAATAAAGATGTCCACCAGAATCACCCACTAACATATCTATATCACCATCTCCATCTAGATCTCCAAAGGTGGGATGAAAGAAAGCGCCATTTTCTGCAAATTGTGAAAAATTATTGTAATTCTCATCCACCAGTTCGAAGGCGGGCTGAGTTAATGTTCCTTTATTCTCAAAGAGATATAATCTAGAATCTTTATTCTCCGTGTTTTGATAACGCCCCAAAGAACCGACTACTATATCCAAGAGACCATCTTGATTATAATCTGTAAATGTAGGAGCACTAGATGCTCCCAAATCAACCATTTCCTCTACCAGTAAATCATCTTTCCTAAACTCAAAAAGAGGATTACTGTCTGAACCTACATTTGTGTAATACCATAAAACTCTATAATTTTCTGTATTGTTCCCTAAATTATTAGGAGCGGCGATTAAGTCTCTTTTACCATCGTTATCTACATCGTCGTAAAAAGTAGCATTAAAAATATCCATATCGATAGGAACATCGTAAGATGGGAATAAATTATCCTGAGATGTTATGTGTCCGCTTTCATTATCTCCAGTATTTATTAATAGATTTATATTACGATTAGATAAATCTCCTAATAACACATCCCATGTACCATTTCCATCTTCATCAATTAAGGTAACACATGATCCGGCATGCCTCTCTTCTACAAATGGTTCATCAAACGGAGTAGCACATGCGTCACTATCAGTACTTAGTACAACTTCTTGCGAGGTCTCAGCTTCATAAAATTTCCCCCAGCAAGATTCTTCTAAACGCATACTAAAAGTATCTATGGAAAGACCATCTTCTATTACTCTATTTTTCCAGTAATGCAGATAACTACCAGCACCATCAAAGGTGACCACATCCATATCTCCATCATTATCTATATCTATTATTTCCGGCTGATCATTACTCCCTACATAAAGCTGTGCAGATCCTGTACTTGCAGGAATAGGAATGACATTTGGGAATTGAGAAATTTCATTAAATTCTATAGTCTCGAAAGAGATTACGCCATTTACATACTTACCTTTCCTTACTTCGATGCCTGGAGCTCGACTCTTAGGGTAACAAAATATATCACCAATTCCATCACCATTAAAATCTCTTATTTTAAACCACTCCTGTATATCCGGAAAAGAAGTTTTATACTCCGGAGCATAAGTTAAGTCAATACCTACCCCAGTAGATGTTCTTAAATAGGGAATCATTACCCCTCCATCTCGGTCCATGATAATTACATCTTTGGTACCATCTTCGTTAAGATCTATAGTATAAATCTGAGGTGCATTAAGTCCACCTACAAAAGGATTCTTTAAGTCCTTACCTTCTATTTTTACGGGAAAGGAAATCGCATTTACATCTTGAGCATTACTCATAAATGTAGTCAGAAGCAGAATTAAGATTAAAATATTTTTCAACATGTACCTTTCTATATGATAGTTTTTAGATATTGTTATATAAAGTTAACGATAGAATATCGAGTTATGAGATCATTAATAAGAATAATATCTTTTCTAGCTATAATAATCACCGTAAATGTATCCTTAAGTGGTCAGCAAGACATTTTGGCTCCAGCCAATTCTAACAAGACATTACAAGGTTTACAAATCGTAACGGTAAATGATGGTAGTAAAGCTTTAAATGCAGTATTATTTTCTCCTAAAGCCTCTGGTAATTATGATCTAGAAATAAATGGAGAGGCTAAAAAAATAGAATTTATTAGTGGCTTTGGGCTCCTAGAAGAAGACATCGATCTTAAAGGAAAATTATTGTTTTTAAAATATGATACGACTGCTGGAAAAGCACAAAAACTTTACCATGTAGCTAAGCAAAAGGATGGTGCATTACGAGTCGCTAAAATTCCGCTTTGGCTATCTGTAATTCCTCCATTATTAGCTATCCTACTCGCTTTGATTTTTAAAGAGGTCATTATTTCTCTATTCATAGGTATTTGGTCAGGGGCCTTTATTGCAGGTGGGTTGCGTTTCTCTTCATTTTATTATTGGTTCCAGTCCTTCTTTGATACCGTACGTAAATATGTAATCAATGCATTAAACGACTCGGGACATTTATCGGTTATCGTATTTTCCCTACTCATCGGAGGTATGGTGGCGATCATTTCTAAAAATGGAGGTATGGCAGGTGTCGTAAAAAGCTTATCAAGATATGCTAGATCCGCTCGGTCGACGCAGTTTATCACATGGCTATTAGGTGTGGCGATATTTTTTGATGATTATGCTAATACTCTTATCGTGGGTAATACCATGCGATCGGTTACTGATAAGTTTAAGATTTCCAGAGAAAAACTGGCTTACATAGTAGACAGTACGGCAGCTCCGGTTTCTGCTATCGCCTTTATAACCACTTGGATCGGAGCCGAACTAGGATACATAGATGATGGTCTTGCCCAGCTTTCTTTAGATGGTAATCTGAGTGCCTACGGGGTTTTTATTAGTTCGCTAAAGTATTCTTTTTACCCAGTACTTACTTTGATCTTTTTATTGATATTAATCTACACCAAAAAGGATTTTGGTACTATGCATAAAGCAGAGCTTAGAGCTCGGACTACAGGTCAAGTTTCTCCCGCAAGAACTAAAAATGAGGACGAACCAGATATGGAGGATTTATCTCCAGTAAAGGGAGCTACCATAAGGTGGTATAACGCTGTCATTCCAGTGATTACAGTTATTCTGATGACTCTTTTTGGGCTGGTCGAGACAGGTATGCAAGGACTTTATAGCGAGTTATTGGAATTACGACCCGGTATAAATCATACCTACTCGGAGATATGGAGTAACCTCGATTTACTCGGTTATAAAGGTGGTTTTACAAAACTGGGAGCATTGATCGGTTCTTCAGATTCCTATGTAGCACTGATATGGGCATCCTTGTCGGGAGTCGCGATAGCTATAATATTGACACTTTCTCAGAGAATTATGAATTTGTTTGATACTATGCACTGGTTAGGTACAGGTTTTAAAACGATGTTACCGGCTTTGATTATTTTGACACTAGCTTGGTCACTGGCTTTAGCCACGGATGAATTGCACACTGCGGATTATATCAGTAGTTCGTTGGAGAATTCTATACATCCTTATGTGCTTCCGGTTATTGTATTTGTACTGGCTGCACTGATTGCATTTTCTACGGGATCGAGTTGGAGTACGATGGCTATCCTCTACCCGATCGTCATCCCTACTACCTATGCTGTATGTCAGGCAAATGGTTTTGAATCTGGATTAACGATGGAGATTTTATATAATGTTATCGCTACGGTTTTAGCAGCATCGGTTTTAGGAGATCACTGTTCGCCGATTTCTGATACTACGATATTAAGTTCGCTGGCAGCAGATTGTAATCATATCGATCATGTAAAAACACAGATGCCTTATGCTCTTACAGTAGGTGCGGTCAGTCTAGTATGTGTGGGATTATCTACTGTATTAGGAGGTGGATGGTTTATATCTTTTATCATGTTATTAGCGGGAGTCGGAACACTAATAATGGTTGTAAAATATTTTGGAAAGGAAATTCCGGCTGGAGCCAATGTTTAATCCATTAATACTACTAAAGTAAGAGCAATTCTATATGCGGTATTTTCTTATTCCTGCGGGATTTAATAAGGATTCGTAAAGGTGATTAGTATATTATTACTCACTTTTAAATTATAGATTTATTATTAATTAACCATAGTTTATCATTGACGTAAGTCTAATATCGCTTAGTAAATCGACCAGCTTTACTAACGTTATAATTTTTTATTATATGTTATTATCTATAATTTAGATGACTAATAGAATACAGATTCATAATCGAGTAAATCGTGGTTCTAAATTTGTATTAATTTTATTGCTTAGATTAATATTTTTTTAACAATTACATTCGTTTTAACTACAATCAAATCCTAAAGTTATGATGGCATCGATAGCTGTAGAAATGGAAAAAAAGCATAGAGAGAAAAGTATCCGTACTTCTATCATCATACATGTAGTAATTTTATTATTGGCTTGGTTGCTGGTACTTCCATCCGCTCCTAAAAAACCCGACAACGAAAAATTTGCAGTGGCTGTCGAATTTGTAGACTTTAAGCCTAGTTCGCTCAGTAAAGTGGCTCATGATGATCCAGGTAAAATGAGACCTAAAGAAGAGGTAAAAAAAGTAGAACCAGTAAAACAACAAAAAGTAGAAGTTGTTACTAGACCTAAAGTAGATATCCCTAAACCAGAACCTACTATCGAACCTCAGGTAATCGATCCTATTATTAGTGAGATACTAGAAGAGGATAGCGAACTGGAGGCAATCGAAGAAGAAATAGAAATAGAAGAACCAGAAGAGGAAGTTGTTCCTGCTCCAGAAATAGAAGAACTAGAACAAATAGAAGAAGAAATCATGCAAGAAGAAGCTGAGGAGTCAGAAGAGGAGCCAGTGGAGGTGTCAGAAGTGAGTGAGGAAGCGGGAGAAGCAAGCGATACGCCTTCTAATCCGAGTAGTTTAGACGGTAGTGAAGGAGGAACTGGTAAATCTGATGCAGGTGATGGAGCAGGTGCATCTAGCGGTGATGATGGTGACGAAGGAAAAGGAGATGCCGGAGCAGGAACAGGAGAATATGATGGATCTGGGGATGGCGTTTTTGGGAGACAAGTGATTTATAGAAATCTTAAGGGTGTTTACGCTCTCGGAGACGACTTACAGTCAGGAAAAGTAGTAGTATACATCTGTATAAATCCACAAGGGATCGCAACTTATGCGGAGATAGACGAGGCTGAAACAACTATGACAAGCTCTAAAGTATTACGTAAATACTTGGAGGCAGCCAGAGGTTATAAGTACGAAAAAGATCTTTCTGCACCTGATGAGCAGTGTGGTAAACTAAGCTTCTCTATCGATAGAGATGAAGCTGATAAAAACGCATTTGTAGCATCTGCAAAAACAGATATGACTAAGGCAAAACAAGGAGGTAGAGAATTAGATAATTTTAAAAGGAAGTACAATGGATTTACACCTGATCAAATAAAGAGATTAACTAAAGAACAATGGAAAAAATTCTTTAAGAATAAATAATAGGCCCTGTAGGCTAACATAAATTTTAGAAAAAAGGGATTCTGCTTATAGTAGTTTCCCTTTTTTATTTTCTTACTACAATTTAATTTTTTTTATAAATCTAGCTGCAGTTTTAGTATTTATAGTAATTCATGCTTATACCTATATGATTATAATTTTCTAGTAGGAGCTATAAGTTTATTAACTTGTTATCAGTAACTCAATGAAAATTTTCAAACAGCCTGAAAATGAAATTTAATACACTTCTAATTTTTCATATCTTGATTTTATTGAATTCTTGTTACGGACAAAATTCCACTAAAAACACAGACCACAAGTCTACAGTTGTTTTAGGTGACACTGTTTCAGAACTTAGTAAAAGTGCTTGGATTGTTTTTCAAGCGACAAACGGCAACTACTGGTATGGAAGCGATACCGATGGTGTATTTTGTTATGACGGAAAGACAATTATTAATTTGTCAACAAAACACGGTTTAAGCAGCAATCGTACCAGAGGTATTCAAGAGGACAAACAAGGAAATATTTACATATCAACTTTGGAAGGTATAAATAAATTTGATGGACATACGTTCACTACGTTAAACGCCATTCCGAGCAAATCCTCAAGTGATAATTGGAAACTCCACCCGGATGATTTATGGTTTAGCACGCTTGGAAAAAACGGAGAAAATGGACCTTGTCGTTATGACGGAAAAAATCTATATCAGCTTGAATTCCCAGAACACTACATGGCTGAAGAGTATTTTGAAAGGTTCCCAAATAAGTCATGGAGTCCATATGATGTGTATTATATTTACAAGGACAGTAAAGGTACAATGTGGTTTGGCACATCAAATTTTGGCATCTGCCGTTATGATGGAAAATCACTTAATTGGCTATACGAAGATCACTTAACAAGTACTCCAAATGGGGGATCATTTGGAATTCGTTCAATCCTTGAAGACAAAAAAGGCAAATACTGGTTCTGTAACACCCGTTATCGTTTTAACATTTCGCCTGAAAGCATAAAAGAAGATGGGAATGTTTTAATCAAATACGAAAGAGAAAATGGTATTAATGATATTACATTAGCAGACGGGAGAGATCATGTTTATTTCATGTCGGCTGTAAAAGATAAGAAGGGCGATATTTGGATGGCAACATACGACCGAGGTGTGTGGAGATACGATGGAAAAAAGTCAACTCATTATCCAGTAAAAGATAATGGTCAAGACATCACTCTTTTCTCTATTTATAAAGAT
>CALLXF010000082.1 GCA_938015805.1 uncultured Saprospiraceae bacterium
AGCTCAAATTGAAGATCCAATTTTTGTTTTTGAAAGATTCCTTTCTTAAGTGGAGCCGCAGAGATTCGAACTCTGGTCCAGACAAAGTGCCTGAAGGCTTTCTACATGTTTAGCTTGTTCTTAGATTTTCGACATCAAGCAGGTGTACAAGCAACCAGCTATCCGCTTATCTTCTTTAGTTTCATAAAAAAGTCGAAGTTCCCTTTTTACTAGTCCAAGTGGTACACCCGCAGTGTACCTTTCATTATACACTAATAGTAGGATTATCAGACTTCCTCCTACATAGTGCAAAAAGCTATGCTAATTCTAAATTAGGCAGCTAATGCGAATCTGTTGTCGCCAATTATAGTTTGATCATCATTTGAAGGAAGTGAACGATCAATTCTCCCACATGCTTACAATCAAGAATTCTTTCCTGTCGATACCATTCGGCCCCGATATTCTATGAATATTTTTCGATGAACTTTTTCAATCGATTTTTTGATAAATTCTTTAATTTATTTTCTAAAATCACATTCTCTACTCGAGACGCTTTTTTTATTACTATTTCTAATCTCCAAAGCACAATTGGCTTGGTAGATTTTGTCTTTCTGCTATTATTATGTTCTATCTTTTTTCATAATTTTTTGTCTGACCTATGTAATATTTGTCATGGTCAACAGAATAAAGGATGTAAACAAAAAATTCCATTCCTTAAAAGTAAGTACATTTCAGTTCCTCATTATACATGACCCGACGATTCTGTCGGGTTGCTGATAAGGCTTTGCCTTCGTCAGCACTTACAATCAAGAATTCTTTCCTCTCGATACTTCCTACGAGTAGTCGGAATGCTGATATTATTAATTGCTATCGTCAGCACATTCCGCCCGGATATTGTTAACGCACTTTTGCGATATGATTTAAAATAACGACAAGATTAGGGAAAATGTTCCTTGTATTTTAGTTTTATTTATTTTTTTGTTTGCTTGTCCTATGTTCTTGATCCTCTAAAGTGTTTCTTACTGAAATTAGGAAGGATATAAGTAGTTTTTATAGAAGGTCCATTTATACTTTTAAAATTCCTTGATCTTGAGCTTTCTTTTGAATTATAGAGATTTCTCCACTACAGTCGAAATGACAAAGAGGAACCAGTAAATTAAGAAATGATGTGCGGTCTACAGTTTATATATCTAGTTAGCTCAAATTGATCCAAGTCGAATACGATTACTATTACTATTATTAAAAGTATGATTCTTACATTGGCGGAAGCCGCATTAAAAGTAAGTAAAGGAAAGAAAAATAAGGTTACTCAAAGCATTCTAAAAAGTAATTGAAGAAAAGAAAAAAGAACATTGGCTAAAGCTGAAAACGGATTACATTAAAGTCTCAAAAAAAGAATAGGGTATTCTTTACAGAACACCCTATTACACCCTTAATATTATACAATTCTGTTGTATAAATCAAATGTACATCACTATCATGCTAGTTCTCTAACCAATCTTGTAACCTATACTCTACATACATATTACAAATACCCTACATATATATTTTGGGACAAAAAAAAGCCCCAGCGGTCTACTGAGGCAATTATTTAATCAACCAATCTCTTAAAAAAACAATATAAATAAGATGCTATTTAGTTCTTACTCTTGACTTTTAGAGTGGTGTATATTTAATCTACATTATCGTGTAAGAAAGAATTTTTTGAATATCCTAGACCTCCTCCATCATCGATAGAAAGTCTGGTGTTACTTGTATCCGTATCTTCCATATCTGCATTATTATCTAGTTCTACCCTTCTTCTCTTGTAAGCCGGAACATTTTCCATTTCAGATATCGTAGATGGGTCGTCCAGTGGTTTACTATTATTAGACCTTAGATATTCCCTTCTCGCATTTTGCTGCTCCATATACCTTTTTCTTTTCTCGGCCATCTCGATTTGTTTTTGGTTATTAGGGTTATAACCTAAATCTATTGCTTCTCCTCTACCGTTATAATTTTCTATAGTCGATCTGATGTCATCTACCTCTTCTATCTCAGTCTCGTTTATGTCATCAGTAATATCGTAAATAATCGGTTTTTCTAACTCCTCTGTAGGTTCGACATAAGTAGATCTGCGATCGTCATCTAAACCGATACGCTTAACTTCTTTTTTAGGTAAAACGATTTTATTACGTTCAGCGTCTTTTTCAAAACCAGTGGCGATAAGTGTTATACTTAACTTATTACCTAGTCTTTCATCTAGTCCGTGCCCCCAAATTACATTAGTTTCCGGACCTGCTTCCTCACTGACGTACGTGGTGATTTCTTGCATCTCCTTCATTGTTACTTTTTGCTGACCGTAATAAATATTAAGAAGAATATGCTTTGCACCACGGATATCGTTATCCTCTAAAAGTGGAGAATTTATAGCTTCTTTGATAGCCTTACGAGCTCTGCCTTCTCCATCAGCTAATGATGATCCCATGATAGCCACTCCAGAATTACGCATCACAGTATTTACATCCTTAAAATCGACATTTACAAGACCTTGAACAGTGATGATTTCTGCAATCCCTTTTGCTGCAGTGGTCAAAACTGTATCAGCCTCTTCAAATGCATCTTCCAGAGTCATGTCTTGGAAAATCTCAAGTAACTTCTCATTATTTATAATCAGTAAGCTATCCACATTTTTACGTAGCTGCTCTATTCCTTGCTGCGCATGGCCTGTTCTAGTCTTACCTTCAAAATCAAAAGGTAAGGTGACAATAGCGACGGTGAGGATATCTAGTTCTCTAGCTGCTTTTGCAATAATCGGTGCGGCACCGGTTCCAGTTCCACCACCCATTCCTGCGGTAATAAATAACATTTTAGTTCCTGGCGTTAAAAACTTCCTGACCTCGTCTATCGACTCGATACATGATTGTTTTCCTACCTCAGGCTGTGCACCTGCTCCCATCCCTTCTGTAAGTTCTGGGCCTAATTGTATTTTTATAGGAACTGTACTAGATTCCATGGCTTGTGCATCGGTGTTACAGATGGCAAAGTCTACTCCTTTTATCCCTTGTTCGAACATGTGTGTAACTGCGTTACTACCACCGCCTCCTACTCCGAGTACTTTTATTATTGAGTTTTCTATTTTAGGTATATCAAATAACATATCTATATGAGTTTTCGTAATTAGTTATTAAAATTCCGTATCCGGAGTGGGTTCAAAAAATTTCTTTGTATATGTAAACATCCGGCCTGACCAGCTTTTTTTATTCTCTGTGTGATGATCTTCGTCTTGATCATCGTTATCTAAATCGATAACTTCTTCTTCGACGATCTCTTCTTCCATAAACTCGGCGTTCTCGATCGCTGTGATGAGTAGTCCTACAGATGTAGAAAAAATAGGGCTTGACAACTCTGCAGAATACCCGTGGGCTAGGTGCTCTACGGGCTCACCTATGCGACTAGATAATCCAGTACAAAAATCAGCTAACAAGTCTATATCTTTTAACAAAGATCCACCACCTGTAAGTACCATTCCTGCGATCAACTTATCCTCATATCCTGATCTTTTTATCTCCCACATCACGTAGTCAAAAATCTCTTCTACTCTAGACTCTATAATACGAGCTAGGTTTTTTTCTGATATCTCTTTAGGATCTCTTCCTTTTAAACCGGGTATAGTGATGATCCGATTATCGATAATCTCACTCGCCATAGCCGACCCAAATTTTACTTTGAGTTTTTCTGCTTGCTCATGCAATACAGTACATCCTTCTTTTATATCTTTAGTAATTACATTTCCTCCAAAAGGGATTACGGCTGTATGCCGAATGATACCGTCTTTAAAAATAGTCACGTCTGTCGTTCCTCCACCTATATCTACCATAACAACACCGGCTTCTTTCTCATCATTATTAAGCACCGCATTAGAGGAAGCTATCGGCTCTAATGTCATACCTGATACAGAAAGATTTACTTTCTCTAAACAACGTAAGATGTTACGAGAAGCAGTCAGCTGACCTGTAATGATATGAAAATTGGCCTCGAGCCTAACACCGCTCATACCGATCGGATCTTTTATATCTCTGTGATCATCGACTGTAAATTCCTGAGGGAGTACGTGTAAAATCTTATCTCCTGGGGGCAAAACAAGTTTATGCATATCAGAGATCAGCTTCTCGATATCTTCTCTTGTAATTTCTGCCTGAGCATTATTACGCACAAGAAGACCATGATGATGCAAACTTTTTATATGCTGTCCTGCTATCCCTACATGCACGGTACTAAACTGCATTCCTGCGTTAGATTCTGCAATGCTAATGGCATCGGTAATGGCCTGAACGGTTTTATCAATATTAGAAACTACACCCCTAGATACCCCTTCCGATTTTACTCTTCCGACACCTAAGATTTCTAGTTTACCATACTCGTTTAATCTTCCAGCTATAGCACATACTTTAGTGGTTCCGATATCTACGGCGATGGCAATTTTTGAGTTATGAGTCATATCATTCATGATTATTTACATTTTTTTTTGAGCATATACTCGGTCTTTCCAATCTAGTCGAAGCTTCTCATACATACTCCAACCTGCCTTGGGCAAACCATTTTGATAAAAAATAGAGAGCTTATTTAATTTACTTTCGACATCCTCATATTTACCAAAATGTATTTTCTGTCTTCCTAATTTAGGAACCAGTACTATACCTTCCTCTACACTAACATCTATCTGAGAAATAAGCGGTGTCAGAAAACCAGGGTCTTCTGAAATCTTTTTTGCGATATCAAAAACCTGATATAATGTGGAAGTTTCTTTTTTATTAATAATATCTCCTATGTTGCCTTTTATATTTCCTGTTGCCATCAAAACTCTGATGGCATTTTTTTGCTTCAGATCTATTTTCATCCCATCCTGATCTAAATAGTACGACTGACCGTTACTACTAGATATCCTAACGATCGGCTGTCTAGGTTCTAAATATATCTGGAGTTGGTTATTTTTCCCTACATATACCTCTGCAGATCTCACCCTCATGTCAGACTCTAAAAGATCCTCAAAAACATCAAAAGGCAATTCTGATATTTTAGAATCAATGACATCATATCCTAGATAATTCGAGAAGATAAGTAATACTTCTTTTTTAGTAATTAGACTTTTATTACCATCTATTTTTTGAATATGTACTCCTATTTTATCAATGGTAGACTGTCTTTTAGAGATAACACTACATACTAATCCCACTCCAATAATGGACAGGACCAATCCCCAATAGAGTCTAGTCTTCCAAGTTGTATGTGAGTTTTTTTGCATTATTATTTTTTATATGATTACTTATATAATTTTTTAATTTTTGGTATTTCCTTGTCTATATCTCCAGCTCCGAGTATCAGTAATAGTGTAATTTCCTTTTGTTCTAAATGTGATATGAGCTCCTTTTTAGTTGTACATAATTTATTTTCTAAAGTCATTTTCTCAAGTATCATTTCTGAACTCACTCCTTGCATAGGTTCTTCTCTTGCCGGATAAATCTCTATGAGAATAACATCATCAGCTTTAGATAATTGTTCTGCAAAAGCTTCATAAAAATCATTAGTCCTAGAGTATAAGTGTGGTTGAAAAACAACCGTCAGTTTTTTATCAGAATGCATCAGCCTCACTGCATCTATCGCCGCCTTTATCTCAGTAGGATGATGTGCATAATCATCTATGATCGTTATATTTTCCTTTTCTAGGATAGTTTCAAATCTTCTTTTTATTCCTTTAAAAGAACCTATCGCTTTTACTACATCCTGCGGATCACAACCAACCTCCATTGCCATCGCAAAGGCCACTGATGCATTTTCTGCATTATGTAAGCCTGGCAATCGTGAGGATACATCCGGATATAAATCGCCTCTATATCTGATATCAAAAAAGAATTTCCCTTTTTCTACTCTTGGATTTTCTACATTGATACTTGCATCTTCATCTCCAAAATCGAGCACGTCGATATTTTTTTCGTTCCATCCCAAAATCGTAGACTTAGACATATGACTAATCAGTCCAGATTTTAAAAACAACTTCCCACCGTCTCTAAGCTTTAGCGAATATTGCTCAAAGGCTTCTATCAATGACTCATTATCTTCGTAGATATCTAAATGATCCGTATCCATGGACATGATCGCCGTACACTGTACTTCTAACTGATGAAAAGAGCGATCATACTCATCTGCCTCTGTTACTAAAACACCTCCATCGCTATAGATAAAATTGCTTTTATACTCTGTCATTAGTCCTCCTATCAAAGCACTTGCTCCACTATTACATTCTGTCAAAACATGTGATAAAATAGCACTGGTAGTTGTCTTACCATGGGTTCCTGCTATAGCATAGGTTGCTTTAGTTTTACTAATTTCCCCTAATGCTTTGGCACGTTTTATCACAGGATACTTGTTTTCTATAAACCAACGTAGCTCCGTATGAGTACTCGGTATTGCTGGTGTATAAATTACAAGGTCGATTCCCTTAGGAATTTTTTTTATGTCTTCCTTATAATGAATCGTCATCCCTTCTGCTTCCAACTTTTTGGTAAGCTTATTTTTATCTCTATCGTAACCATATACTTCTTTGCCTAGATGATTAAAATATCTAGCTAAGGCACTCATCCCTATACCTCCTATTCCTACGAAGTATATTTTATCCAATCCACTAATATCCATTTACGTACACAGTTTTATTATTTCATCTACTATTAAATCAGCAGCCATAGGCTTCGCTAATTTTTTAACATTAACTGAAAGCGTATTTATTTTTATTGGACTGTCTAATAATTCAAAACTCTGAAGCACCATTTTATCGGATGCATATTTATCTTCAATTAGTACAGCCGCTTTACTTTCTACTAATGCCTTTGCATTTTTAGTTTGATGATCCTCTGCCACGTTTGGCGAGGGAATCAGTATTGCTGCTTGCCCTACGAGGGACAACTCTGAAATCGATAAAGCTCCTGCTCGAGTTACAGCGAGATCCGATGCCTTATATGCTAGATCCATCCGATCGATAAATTTTGTTATATGCACATTAGGTAAATTTGCAGTATCTGTATTTTCAAATTTTTCTAGATACAATTTACCACACTGCCATAACCACTGAATATCAGATCGAAATGCTAGCATTTCAGTATTTTGTTCCATCGCTTCGTTAAGCGATCGTGCTCCCAGACTTCCACCAAAAAGCAATACTGTCTTTTTTTCTGGTGATAATCCAAAATGTTTACGTGCCTCTTCTGTAGAATCAGTAAGATTCTCCATACCCTCTCTTACAGGATTACCTGTCAGCACCATTTTATCTTTAGGAAAATATTTTTCCATTCCTTTGTACGCGACGCAGATCCTATCAACTTTATGAGCCAATAACTTATTAGTCAAGCCTGGATAACCATTTTGCTCCTGCACTAAAGTTTTTATTCCTTTAAATGCTGCTACTCGTAATACAGCTCCACTAGCATAACCTCCTACTCCGATCGCTATATCTGGCTTATAGTCTTTTATGATTCTTGCTGCTTTAGCAAGACTAGCAACCAGTCTAAACGGAAAAGATAAATTCTTTAATGTCAATTTTCTTTGAAGGCCTCTTATCGGCAAGCCTTTTATGGAATAGCCCGCTTTCGGTACTTTTTCCATCTCCATCTTTCCACTCGCTCCTACAAATAAGATTTCCGCATCCGGAATTCTTGCTTTTATTTTATCTGCAATAGCCACTGCAGGAAATATATGTCCTCCTGATCCTCCACCACTAATTATCGCTCTCATCCTCCGCAATTTCTTCTAACTCTAACTGTCTCATACTAGGATTCTCTACAAACTTGCTTACACTTAGTATAATCCCAAATGTTATACAAGTAAATAAAATCGATGTTCCTCCCATACTTACTAGTGGCAAAGTCAATCCCGTAGCTGGAACTAGATTTACAGAGACTGCAATATTGGCGAAAGCTTGAATCACTATATTTAAACATAAACCAATCGCCAATATAGATCCAAAAGTCCTAGGACTCCTAGTAACGATACGCATACATCTGATGAGTAACCACAGATATAAAAACATTACAAACAAACCACCTAATAATCCGTACTCTTCACATATGATGGCATAGATACTATCTGAAAAAGGATTAGGTAAATAATTACGTTGAAAGCTATTACCAGGTCCTACCCCGAAGTATTCACCACTTGCTATAGCGATTTTAGATTGCTCTATATGGAATCCTCCGTCAGCATCATACAACCATTCGTTAATCCTCGAAACCCAAGTTTCTAATCTAACTGCTTCAGGAAAAAAGTTTCCTAATACGATTAAAAACGAGAATAAAACTACCCCTACTATAACAAGCATTCCTACATATTTTAGAGATACCCTACCGATAAACATCATCAATAAACAAGTCAAAAACAAAAGACCTGCGGTAGACAAATCATCTGGAGCAATAAGTCCACATATAATAGCAATGGGAATTATTATCGGGAGAAAAGCCGAATTAAAATCCTTAATAAATTCTTGTTTAATAGCCAGAGACCTAGCCACGAAAACGATCAAAACTAATTTTGCAAAATCTGATGTTTGGAACGTTGCATTTAAAAATGGAATCGTTATCCATCGATTAGCATCATTTACCGTAGTTCCAAAACATATTGTATAAATCAAAAGAGGAATGGTAATAACCAAGAGCAAAGGTGCCAAATTAGAATACTTCATGTAATGCAAGCGACTGCACATATACGTCAATCCAAATCCTGCAAATACAAAAATTGCTTGTCTAAAAAGATAATACTCTGTATCACCTCCTCGAGTCTTAAACGCAGCAAGACCGGTAGCACTGTATACTGCTAATATGGAAAATAATCCCAATAGCAACACAATGAACCAAATCACCTTGTCCCCTTTTAAATTATAATATGCTTCTTTTACTTTCGTCAATGTATATGAGTAAAATGTTTAATTTTTATATCTTATATTTCTCCAGTTCCTTTTTAAATTGATCTCCACGATCAACGTAGTTCTTAAATAGATCGAAGCTAGCACAAGCAGGACTGAGTAAGACAGCCTCACCAGAAACAGCTATATTCTTTGCCCATCTAACGGCATCACCTACCAGCTCTGTTTCCATGATAATATCTACTTTCCCTTCAAAACTGCTTATCAGCTTTTTATTATCTACTCCGAGACACACTATCGCAATCACTTTATCAGACACTAAGGAAAATAAATCAGAATAATCATTCCCTTTATCTTTTCCTCCTGCTATCCAAACCACTGCTTTATCCATTGCTGATAGAGCAAAATAGGTAGCATCTACATTAGTCGCTTTACTATCATTAATAAACTCGACCCCATCTATCATCGCAACACTCTCTAGCCTATGTGGTGCATTTTTAAAACTTACTAATGCATCAGCAATTTCTTGCTCAGTCATACCTAGTTCTCGTGCCGCCTCAACTGCACATCGAGCGTTAAATAAATTATGCTCTCCTTTTAGAGATAATTCAAATTGCCTAGAACCATCCTTTGATGTAATTCCGTTTTTATAATCCTCTGACAAAATCGCTTTTGTCTTTTGAGTATTTATTTTTTGCGATAATCGTTTTCCTATTTCTTCGTCTTGTCCATTGTAGATAAATACATCTGCACTACCCTGATTAGCAACGATTTTAAATTTAGCCTCGACATAATTCTCAAACTTATAATCATACCTATCTAAATGATCAGGAGTTATATTAAGCAAGATGGCAATATCACATTTAAATTTATCGATATCATCAAGCTGAAAACTACTAACCTCTAACACCACTACCTCAGGACTTTTTATTGAAAGAATGCGGCAAAAACTAATACCATAATTCCCTCCAATCTCCACATCTCTAACAGCACATTTTAAAATATGATGGACAAGACCTGTCGTAGTCGTCTTACCGTTACTCCCTGTTATCCCTACTATTTTTCCATTAAAGTAACGACCTCCATATTCTATTTCCGAGACAATCGGAACATTCCGCTCTCTCAGATGCTTGATTATTTTAGTCGATTCAGGAACACCTGGACTTTTAATAACAAGTATCGCTTTCTCTATTTTTTCAAAATCATGACCGCTTTCTTCAAAGTCGATCTGAGCCTCTAATAGCTCTTTTTTATATATTGTTTTTATTTCTCCAAAATCAGAAACAAAAACATTTTTTTCCTTTTGTTTTGCAAGCAGTGCAGCTCCTACGCCACTCTCTCCCCCTCCTAATATGACTACGAGCCCTTCCATAGTTCTATCTCACTTTTAACGTTATTATCGTAATCAACGCGAGCATGATTTGTACGATCCAGAAACGTGTAACTATCTTAGACTCGTGCATTCCTGCCTTCTGAAAGTGATGATGTATCGGTGCCATTTTAAATATCCGCTTACCCTCACCATATCTTTTTTTAGTGAATTTAAAATATCCAACCTGTAACATCACTGATAAATTTTCTACTAAAAACACACCACATAAAATCGGAATCAAAAACTCTTTTCTGATCAGTAAAGCAAATGCTCCTATAAATCCACCGATCATCAAACTTCCAGTATCTCCCATAAATACTTTTGCTGGAAAAGAATTATACCATAAAAACCCTACTGTCCCTCCGACAAAACAAGCAGCAAAAATCACTAACTCTTCTGTCTGTGGCAAGTATAAAATATTTAGATAATCCGCTATAATCGTATTAGAAGAAACATAAGCTAATATCCCCAATGCTGCTCCTATAATCGCCGATACACCTGCCGCTAAACCATCTATTCCATCTGTGAGATTTGCAGCGTTCGACACGGCTGTCACAATTAATATCGACATAATCACAAAAATAATCCACGCATATGTATCTGCGTTATCTCCTAAAAACCCTATGAGCTGTTTATACTCAAATTTATTTTCTTTAAAAAATGGCACATTTGTTAAATGGGTTTTAGCATAAGCCATACGCTTTATAACAGCCTGCTTATTTATTTGTGGAACCTCTACTGCAAACTCTTTTACGATCTCGTAATTATTAGCCTCAGCATGTACATATGGAACTCTTACTACCACATCCTGACTAAAAGTCATCACCAGCCCTATCAATAAACCAAGACCTACCTGACCGTAAATTTTAAACCGTCCATGTAGTCCATCCTTATTTTTCTTAAAGACTTTTATATAGTCATCCGCAAATCCGATCACTGCCATCCACACTACGGTGATAAGCATAACGATCACATATACATTAGTTAGATCCGTTAAAAGTAAACACGGTATCAAAATAGCCATAATGATAATCACACCTCCCATAGTCGGTGTTCCTTCTTTTTCTTTTTGACCATCTAAGCCGAGCTCCCTAACCGTCTCTCCTACTTGCAATTTTTTCAAAGAACTTATGATCCTACCACCAAAGACTACCGATATCAATAATGATATGATAATTGCCAGTGCGGATCGAAAAGAGATAAACTGAAATACCCCTGCACCAGGCAGGCTGTAATTCTTCTCTAAGTATTCAAATAAATAGTATAACATCTCTTTCTTTTCTGTCTATATCACTTTTAGTTTTTAAAAAAACAGCGCAGCGAGAAAATCAAAACGTCATTTGAGTATTCCTCACCACAACTGTTAAAACCAACCTGAGAATGATAATAGAACCTATCTTGTATATCATTTGCTCTTCCATTGAAGAACCTTTTTTCTTTTATATAATCTTTACTAGCTGAAACCTGAGGCCTCATTATTCTTTTATTTATTATTCATCATTCGCTTAACGCGAATAGATATGTGTTCTTTATCATCACTTTAAAAGAACAGTGCAGTGAGAAAATCAAAACGTCATTTGAGTACTTCTCACTACAACTGTTAAAACCAACCTGAGAATGATAATAGAACCTATCTTATGTATCATTTGCTCTTCCATTGAAGAACCTTTTTTTCTTTTTGTTCTACTCGCTATTTTCTCACTTCTGAATAAGCAAGAAGTCTTCGAGTATTTTCTTATCATCAAATGGATATTTTACTCCATCGATGTCCT
>CALLXF010000083.1 GCA_938015805.1 uncultured Saprospiraceae bacterium
TCCGACCAAATAAAAAGAATCGAAATCTATGACGCTAATGGTGTACAACAATTTAATGGTCAAAATGCATTAACTTTAAACATAGGACTTTTAGTTTCTGGGATATAATTAAAAACATGTAATTACGGAAGAGGAATTCCATAATAAAAAAATTATCAAACTATAAATATGAGGTGGTCTTTATTCGTATTTCTCATTTTTACCTCTGTACTTTCAGCGCAGGATTATAAGTCGTGTATTATTCCTTTTGATTCTAATCCTTCTATAACGTCATTGAAATCATTAGAAAACAACTTTATTATTTCTTCTAGGAACTTTATTGGACAGGATGGCGGAACTTCTACTTTAATAATTTCTGAGAATTTGTCACATGTCCAAATGAATAATTATTTAGGTGTTGCCTTTTCTCGAAAATCTCCCTTTATTTTTGGAAATAATAAACTCATAGGAATCGGAGATAAAACAATAGGAGAAGGGGGGCATGAGTCGCTTATCTTAAATGATCAGCTTAATGAGATTTTCAGAAACACTTACGATTCATTTAGTGGTGATTCCGGATTGTCTTCGAGTTTGTTTTTAGATAATCATTTATATGGGATAATAGTAGATGTTTATGCTCCATTAGATCGTGATATCACTTTGATTAAAATCGATACTTTAGGCAATCGGGTCTGGTTAAAAAAAATGGAATTTAATTTTGATTATAAACATAACTATGATGTAACTACCTCCTCAGATGGTAATATTCTACTAGCTACAGAATATCTAGAAAATAGTGAGTATAAAGTGCATGTATCTAAAATATCTACTGATGGCGATATTATCTGGGAATCGTATCTTACATTACCAAAATATTTTCAAAGTGGAATATGGATTGCAGAATTATCCAACGGAAATATAGTTACTACTAAGAAAATCGATAAGTCATTAGATGGGCCTTATTTATCAGAAGGTCATGCTCCCTATCCGCCACAGCTAGTCTGGACAGATGCCGATGGTAATGAAATAAAAGATTACTTTTTTAAATCTAAACCTCATTATGCGGATCTCAGTATAAATCGATTATTTAAAGGAAAAGGGGATTACTTTTTTGGGATAGGAAATAGAAACCATCAGGAAGACACTCAGAAAGGATATTACGGATGGATCTTTAAAATGGATAACGAGGGAAATATACTCTGGAATCGTAAATACTATCATACTGCGTATCAGGATGGTAATAGATATCATAAGATCGATTACCTGCTAGAATTAGATAATGGAGATATCATTACTGCTGGCACAGCTACGCTTCCTGGAGTAGAAGGTGAGGTCTGGGTGATGCGTTTAAATAGTGAGGGATGCCTCGGTGATGACTGTGGTGATCCGATCAGTTCTACTGGTGAGATAACAACAGAAATTCCTACTGTCATTTTATTTCCTAATCCATCCACTGGTGTTTTTCATCTAGATGAATTTAAGACATTTGATTATATACGTGTTACTGATATTTCAGGAAAAATCGTGCATCAGATTAATGCTTTTAGCGGGAGTTCTTTAAATCTATCTGCTGTAGAAAATGGGAATTATTGGATTCAGTTTATTGATGATGGAATAGTTGAGGGTATTAGTGCGTTAGTAATAGCGAGGTAGTGATTTGATATTACTAGGGTTTCTGAGATACTTTCTTTATTGGTTCTTTCGCAAAATGGAAACTGCTCGACGAAAGGTGTGCTTTCGGTAAACTTCTCTTTCGCACAATAGTTAGTGCTCGCCGAAAGGTGTGCTTTCGGTAAACTTTCTAAATCGACTCCATCGATTTTCCTAACGGATCTAAAGTTTATCATTTAAATACTGGCCAGTAAAAGATTTCTTTTCTTTTACGATTCCTTCTGGAGCTCCCTGATATAATAAATGCCCTCCGTTTTTACCTCCGGTCGGACCGAGGTCGATAAGCCAGTCGGCACATTTCATTACCTCTAAATTATGCTCTACTACTAGTACAGTATGACCGATTTCTATCAGTGCATTAAATGCAGCCATCAGCTTAAGGATATCGTGGAAATGTAGTCCTGTCGTCGGCTCATCAAAAATAAAAAATATCTTTTCTGAGGCCGAGCTCTTCCCTAAATAGGACGCCAGTTTTACCCGCTGGGCTTCTCCTCCCGACAAGGTATTAGACGACTGTCCCAGCTGTACATATCCTAGACCGACATCATAAAGTGGTTGTATTTTATTTACGATTTCTCTGTTTCCCTCAAAGAAAGGAATCGCCTCCTCTATCGATAACTGCAGGACATCGTAAATGCTCTTATCATTGTATAAAACATCTAAAACTTCGTCTTTAAATCTTCTTCCGCCACAGTCCTCACAGGTAAGTCTAACATCTGCTAGGAACTGCATCTCTATCGTTATTTCTCCTTCTCCAGAGCAGTTTTCGCATCGCCCGCCGTCTACATTAAAAGAAAAATGCTTAGGCTTATAGCCTTTGATTTTTGCCAGTTGCTGATCTGCAAATAATTTACGTATCGCATCATATGCTTTGACGTAAGTCACCGGATTAGACCGAGAAGATTTACCGATCGGATTCTGATTTACAAGCTCCACCTGATCGATCATCTCATAGTCTCCAGAGATCTCTTTATGCGTTCCAGGTGCAGAGGAAAATGCATCGCCCAGAGCCTTCTTTAGAGCTGGATAGAGGATATGTTTTACCAGACTGGTCTTACCACTACCCGAAACTCCTGTAACTACAGTCAGTGCATTTAGCGGGATGGTAACATCTATATTTTTTAGGTTATGCTGACTGGCTCCTTTAATATGGATTTTGTTTGCCGACTTACGTCGAATGGAAGGCAGCGGAATTTCTTCTCGTCCAAATAAATAGGCAGATGTCAAACTCTTTTTATCCTTCTTAAAGTTTTTATAGGTCCCGTTATAAACCACCTCTCCACCGTGGATTCCGGCAAGAGGCCCGATGTCCAGAATATGATCTGCACTACGGATGATGTCCTCCTCATGTTCTACGACGATAATGGTATTCCCTAGATTCTTTAAATTTTGTAAAACAGTTACTAGCTTTTCTGTATCCTTTGGATGAAGTCCGATACTGGGCTCATCGAGGATGTAAAGAGAGCTGGTTAGATTACTCCCGAGTGTACGAGTAAGATTTATTCGCTGTGTCTCTCCTCCACTTAGTGTTCCAGATAATCGATCGAGAGATAAGTAGGCCAGACCGACATCCATCATCGTCTGGAGTCTGCCATTTATTTCGATTAGAATTCTCTTACCTACTTCTTTTTGATACTTAGAAAGTTTTACATTTTTAAACCATTGTTGCAATTCGTCGATCGGAAGTTTTATTAATTTGCCGATACCATCTCCACTTATTTTGACATAAGTCGCCTCCTTTCTTAAACGTGCTCCTTTACAATCAGGGCAAGTAGTCCGTCCACGATATCTAGCCAGCATGACACGATTCTGGATTTTATAAGTCTTCTTTTGCAGTTCTTTAAAATACTCTCTAATGCCATAAAAATACTCGTTGCCCTCCCATAAAATTTCCTGTTGTTCCTCTGTCAGATCCTTGTATGGCGTATGCACCGGGAAATCAAAATGGTGAGCTGCATTTAACAACTTAGATAACCATGTTTTGGATTTTTCTCCTCTCCAGCAGACGATCGCCTGATCATAAATGGAGAGGTTATCATTAGGGATTACTTTATGTGGATCGATACCCAGAACCCGACCGTAGCCCTCACAATTAGGGCAGGCACCATAAGGGTTATTATAATTAAATAGCTGATGGTTAGGTTCTAGAAAAACCATTCCGTCTAGCTCAAAACGATTATTAAAAGTTTTAGGCTTACCGCCAATGATATCTACAATACAATCACCATCACTTTCCGAAAAACAAGTCAATACAGAATCCGCAATCCGTTTTCTATTTTCTTCATCATCATTAATCACAAAACGATCAATAAGAACGATTAGATCGTTTACAAACTCTTTGACATCTTTTTTCTTTTTTAATTTTTTATCAGCGAGTAAATCCTCTATTTCTACGATCTCCTTTTTATATCTTACTCTTGTATATCCTTTTTGGAGTAATAGATTAAGTTCTTTTTCTAACGATCGATCATATTTAGTCTGAAGTGGAATAAATAATTGGACCTTAGTCCCTTCCTTTTTAGAAAACAAAAAATCTACAACATCAGAGACCTCATGTTTTTTTACAATCTTTCCAGAAATCGGAGAAATCGTCTCTCCTACTCTTGCATATAATAATCGGAGGAAGTCATAAATTTCGGTCAACGAACCCACAGTAGACCTCGCATTACTCGAACTCACTTTTTGTTCTATCGCTATGGCTGGGCAGATGCCTTTTATAAAATCTACCTCTGGTTTTTTCATTCTATTTAGAAATTGCCTAGCGTAAGAGGATAGACTCTCCACGTATCTCCGCTGTCCCTCTGCATATAGCGTATCCATCACTAATGACGACTTACCACTTCCTGATAAACCAGTGACTACGACCAATTCGTTTTTAGGAATTTTTAATTCTAGGTTTTTTAAATTATTAGACCGAGCTCCTTTTATGTGTATATCGTTACTAGAGATAACTGTAGATTTTAATGATTATGCAATGATAACAAGGCTTTTTAAAGAACTGTTTATCTTTTATCTGCTAGTTTTCTAAAAGCTTAGAAGGTTTTACGGTTTACATTAGAGAAATAATAAAATAAACAAATCAATACCTTGATAACCAGCCTCTTGGAATTAATAATTACCGATACGCAATAAATGACTAGTTAACGGCATCTTAAAACAGAGGTAATTAGAAAATTGATTTCCTTATAAGTAATAATTAAGAATAGCTTAACAAAACAGTTATGTATTGGAATTCCCTTTGAGGGTAGCGGGGGTTAAATTGGCACAATATTTCTTGTTACTAATACTAATTAGTCTATATTTGCAGTGCAAAGCGACCCTCGCCTTGTTCTATTAAGTTAGATTTTCCCCTTTTTTATTTTAAGAAACAAATTTTTGAACCTTTCGTATTAATTTATTACCTACCTATTATATTAACCTAATAACACTATGTTAGACATACTACAACTTAATGACATGCTAGTTCCTGAATTAAAAGATCTAGCGGAGAAGAATGGTCTGAAGGGATATAAAAAGTTGAGCAAACAAGAACTAATCTATAAAATCCTGGACCACCAGGCTCTAAGTTCTAAGCCTGCCAATTCCACAGAAGAAATAGCACCAGAAAAACCAGTGAGACCAAAAAGAACTCCTGTTAAAAAAGCTCCACCAAAGAAAGCCCCTGCCAAAGCGGCTCCTAGACCAAAACCAGAAGCTTCCACTGATCATAAAAAGGAGGATAAAAAAGAAAAAACTGCTCCAGTAGCAAAAGAAAATACAGAAAAAGTAACAAAACCTACTCCAGAGAAAAGAGCTCCGCAAGCAACAAAGCCGAAAGAAGAGAGAAATAAAGATCATAAAAAACCTGCTGAGAGAAAAGATGAGAAGTCCGAAGAGCGTAAAGCAGAGGAGAAAAAAAGACAGAAAGAAAGAGAGGAGAAAAGAGCAGCAGAAAAAGCGGCAAGAGAAGAGAGACGTAAAATATTTGACGTAGATATCGACGGAATTATAGAAGGAGAAGGAATCTTAGAAATGATGCCTGACGGGTATGGATTCTTAAGATCCTCTGATTATAACTACCTGACATCTCCTGATGATATTTATGTTTCTCCATCGCAGATAAAACTATTTGGGCTAAAGACAGGTGATACCGTAAAAGGGGCTATACGTCCTCCAAAAGAAGGAGAAAAGTACTTTGCATTACTAAAAGTATCTTTAGTAAATGGAATGTCTACGATCAAAGTAAAAGAAAGGGTTCCTTTTGAATATCTAACACCACTTTTTCCAGAGGAGAAGTTTAAACTTACGATGAGAGAAGATGGAAAAGATTATGGGAATAGAATGATCGATCTTTTTACACCGATCGGTAAAGGACAGAGAGGTCTAATCGTAGCACAGCCTAAGACAGGTAAGACTTTCTTAATGAAAGATATCGCTAATGCGATTTCTACAAACCATCCAGAGGCTTATATGATCGTATTACTAATCGATGAGCGTCCAGAGGAGGTAACGGATATGAAGCGATCTGTTAAAGCGGAGGTAGTAGCATCTACTTTTGATGAACCAGCAGAAAATCATGTACGTGTTGCTAATATTGTCTTAGAAAAATCTAAACGTCTCGTAGAATCCGGTCATGATGTAGTGATCTTATTAGATTCAATTACAAGACTAGCTAGGGCTTATAATACTGTATCTCCTACATCAGGTAGAGTACTATCTGGTGGTGTCGAGGCAAATGCTTTACATAAACCTAAGAAGTTCTTCGGGGCTGCGAGAAATATAGAGGGTGGTGGATCATTAACTATCCTAGCAACGGCTCTTATAGATACAGGATCTAAGATGGATGAGGTTATCTTTGAAGAATTCAAAGGAACAGGTAACATGGAGTTACAGTTAGATAGATCTCTGGCTAATAAGCGTATGTATCCTTCTATCGATCTTACTAAGTCTAGTACAAGAAGAGAAGAATTACTTTTAGATGATGCGATATTAACGAGAATGTTTATCCTCAGAAAGCATCTAGCAGATATGAAACCAGACGAGGCAATGCAGTTTTTACGTTCGCAGCTTAACGGAACCGTATCTAACGAAGAATTTTTAGTCTCAATGAACTCATAATTAATTTTAGAGAATTTGGGAATATTATATAAATAAGCGTATTTTTGCGTCCCTTTAAAAAGGAAACTATAAAATTAAGAAGATGAAACGTACCTATCAGCCGTCAAGAAGAAAAAGAAAAAATAAGCACGGTTTCCGTTCTAGAATGGCGACTAAAGAAGGAAGAAAATTATTAGCTAGAAGAAGAAAAAAAGGAAGAAAATCTCTTACTGTATCTGATACAATGAGAATTAAGTAAGCTTTTTTTTACTTTACAGATATATAAAATTCTGGGTATGCTGATATAGTATATCCGGAATTTTTTATTTAAGCCTATTTGTTAAATCGCTATTTTCCTATCCGTCATGGCAAAATTTACCTTATCTAAAAACGAACGACTAAAGAGTAAAAAAGCCATAGACTTCCTTTTTGAACAAGGAACATTTATAAATCAGTATCCGCTAAAGCTAGTTTATAATAAAAAACCATTAGTAGAAGGACTCCCTCCTCTTCTATTCTCAGTATCTGTCTCTAAAAGAAATTTTAAATCTGCGGTCTCTCGTAATCGTATCAAAAGACTAGTAAGAGAAGCATATAGAACGCAGTGTATTCCTCTAAAAGAATCCTCCAAGATCAACAATTTACAAATACAAATGATGTGTCTTTATGTAGGTACGGAAATGCCATCTTTACAAAGAATTCAGAATAAGATGGCAGCTATTTTAGTGAAACTACAAAAGAGTAAGTAAGGATCCAGTGTAAGAATCACGATTCTCTAGATCAAAGTATTACAAGACTCCGTACAAATCAAAACATCACAAATCCTAAAATCATGGTTTAGACAATAAACGTAGTAATTTTACTACAAGGACAGCCTCTCCATCAACCACTCCACACCTTCATCATATCCTTTTAAACCTTTACCTTTTATAATGTAAGCAGCGGCTAGACTAACGTAAGAGAACTTTCTAAAATCTTCTCTTGCTTCGATATCACTGATATGTACTTCTACCACTGGTGTGGTAATCGCTTTAATCGTATCCATTAAAGCAATAGATGTATGTGTATATCCTGCTGCATTTAGAATAATACCTTCGTATGTAAATCCTACTTCCTGTAATTTGTCTATAAGGACGCCTTCGTGATTAGACTGGAAATAAGTCAGTGATATGTTAGGGTATTTTTTTTCTAGAATTTTAAAATGATCTTCAAAAGAAACGGACCCATAAATCTCTTTCTCTCTGTTACCGAGAAGATTTAAATTAGGACCATTGATGATAATGATATTGATCACTTTATCAGTTTAATTTTATAGAAAATATCGAATATTGTACGATGAGGTATTTCTAATTTGCGTGAACAGTCATAAATTTTATTCTCGCTACTTGGATTTCTTCCATAGTGATATCATCGTCTTTTAATTCGGCGAAAGCCGTTTCTATCGACTCTGATTCTGCCTCTCCAAAGTAATCAAATATCTCTTCCATCACTTCCTCGTCGATCAACTCCTCCAGATAATAATCGATGTCTAGTTTTGTGCCGCTATCTACGATTACATTCATTTCCTGTAATAATTTATCGACATCCATTTTTACCGTAGAAGCGATATCATCAAATGGTAGCTTACGATCGATTCCTTGTATAATGGCCACTTTGTTTTTTGACTTGTTTGCCATTTGCTTAACGACTAAATCTTCAGGTCTCTCGATATCATTTTTTATAACATACTCTTTTATCAAAGAGATAAAAGGCAGTCCATAACGATTTGCTTTACCCTGACTCACTCCAGATATGTTTAACATATCTTCTACAGAGATAGGATAAAAAGTAGCCATATCTCGCAAAGATGGCTCTTGGAAGATCACCCAAGGTTGTACATTTTTCTTTTTAGATTCTGATTTCCTAAGGTCCATGAGTAAAGAAAATAATTCCTCATCTAGGGCTCCTCCTGCTGCAGATCCAGAAGTTACAATATCAGCATCCGTTACAGAAGAGTAATCATTACTGATTGGAATTTTTAGAGAAGTCGGCTTCTTTATAAAAGCATGTCCACTACTCGTTATTTTTAATACTCCATACTCTTCTATCTCTTTTCGCAATAAACCGTGGAGCATGGCATTCCTAATTACTGAATGCCAAAATATGTCTTCCTTGTCTTTTCCCGCTCCAAAAATCTCATTAGATAAATATCCGAAATCTTCCATCTCACGAGTTTTATTACCACGTATAAAATCGATTAATGGCTTGATTGTGAATTTTTCTTTGAGAGCCTGGACTGATTTGAGAGCGATAGCAATATCATCTTTAGCTTCTATTCTTTCCTTAGGGTTTTTACAATTATCACACATTTTGTTACACCCTTCCTCATCAAACTCTTCTCCAAAATAATGCAAAATAGCCTTACGTCTACATGCTCCTGTCTCAGAATAAGCCACGACTTCTTCCATCAATTGTCCATGTAATTCTCTCTCGGATACAGGCTTATCTTTATGGAATTTTTCCAGCTTAAGTATATCCTTATAGGAGTAAAAAGCGATACACGTACCATCTAATCCGTCTCTGCCTGCTCGGCCTGTTTCCTGATAATAATTTTCTAAACTTTTTGCTATATCATAATGTATTACAAAACGTACATCTGGTTTATCGATCCCCATCCCAAAGGCAATCGTAGCTACGATTACATCTATGTCTTGCATTAAAAACTGATCTTGGACTCTGACACGAGTCTTCTGATCTAGACCTGCATGATAAGCGTGAGCATTGATACCATTTACTTGGAGTACCTTTGCTACCTCTTCTGTAGATTTTCTACTGAGTACATACACGATCCCGGACTGCCCCGGTTTTGTGCGTATAAACTGTACTATACTTTTCTGGGCTTGATCATTATTTAATTTTGGTCTGATCTCGTAAAAAAGATTTGTTCGATTAAAAGAAGATTTAAAAATATCTCCCTTTTCCATTCCCAGATTTTTCACGATATCTGACTGCACTTTAGGAGTTGCAGTCGCGGTCAGGGCAATAATAGGAATTTCTGATTTTATCGCATCGATCATCAGTTTTATTCTCCTATACTCAGGTCGGAAATCGTGTCCCCATTCTGATATACAATGTGCCTCATCTACTGCTACAAAAGAAATCTTTAAAGTTTTAAAAAACTCTATATTCTCCTCTTTTGTAAGCGTCTCAGGAGCCACATAAAGCAACTTTGTTTTTCCGTCAGATAAGTCTGCTTTAACTTGTTTTATCTGTCCTTTATTAAGAGACGAATTTAAAAAATGAGCAATACTATCATCTTTACTGTAAGATCTGATGGCATCTACTTGATCTTTCATTAATGCAATAAGCGGAGAAATTACAATCGCAGTGCCTTCAGACATTAATGCAGGCAACTGGTAGCACAAGGACTTACCACCTCCCGTAGGCATAATTACAAAAGTGTTCTTACCACTGAGTAAAGTGCTAATTATTCTTTCTTGGTCTAATTTAAATTCGTCAAAACCAAAAAATTGTTTTAACGAAGATTTTATATCTAATGTATCAGTCATGAATTTTTAATCGTCTTAATGGAATTATAAACAGATATTCTTCTATCTATATTAGCTTCTTAAATTACGGAATTTATTTTGTTTATTGAGTATCGATACTTAAAAATATCAACATCAAAAATCACTGGAATTTATATCAGTATGTCTACTTTCTAAAAGCATACAAAAGTACATTATACTAACGTTTAAAAGTAAGATTAGTCACTTCCTGTGCGTCATATTTATGACACAATAATCATTAAGTTAAATTACACATTTTTACCGATCTGGATATCCTAACTCTGTATTAAATATCGATTTTTTTCATTCCTTTATTTAGTCCTCTTCTATATATACGGATTCAAATTTAGCCGAAAAAGAATTAAGATCTGCTATTGCCATATCTGTCCTATATTTTGCCGGAATCGTAGACTTATCTAAAAGACATCCCTCAGGTATATAGGGAAAAATATCATTGTAAGTCCGTGTCCGATTAGGATCGATTCGACGATTTACGTGAGCTCTATTTATCTTATCGGGATCATCTATACCCGCAGCAGCCATTAGCTCTATAAAACTGACTATCGTCTCTTTATGGTAATTAGCTACTCGATGTTTTTTGTCCTCTACTACCAGTCCTTTAACCAGTGCGTTATCCTGAGTGGCGACACCTGTAGGACAGGTATTATGATTACATTCTAAAGCTTGTATACACCCTACTGCCATCATCATCGCTCTTGCAGAATAGCAAGCATCCGCTCCCAGTGATATCGCTCTAAAAATATGGAATCCTGATACGATTTTACCCGATGCAATAAGTGTAATTTCTTTTTTTAGGTTAAACCCAATGAGAGCATCATAAACAAAACTAAGCCCTTCTATAAATGGCATCCCTACAGAGTTACTAAACTCCAGAGGTGCAGCTCCTGTTCCGCCTTCTCCTCCATCTACAGAAATAAAATCTGGACGTATTCCAGTTTCTATCATCGCTTTACATATGGCTAAAAATTCGTGTTTCTGACCGACACAAAGTTTAAATCCGATAGGCTTACCTTCTGATAATTCCTGACATCTTCCTATAAATTTTATCAGTTCGAGTGGCGTTTTAAAAGCTGTATGATAAGGCGGAGATAAAACATCCTTACCCATTTCTATATTCCGGATTTCTGCAATCTCTTCAGTAACTTTTTTTGCTGGAAGGATACCTCCATGTCCAGGTTTTGCTCCTTGAGATAATTTTATCTCTACCATTTTTACATTAGAAGCTTGAGTACGTTTTACAAATAGTTCTTCGGAAAAATTACCATCTTTAGTTCTACATCCAAAATACCCAGTCCCGATCTGATAAATCAGATCTCCATTATGCTTATCATGATAAGGCGATATACCACCCTCTCCTGTGTTATGGGCAAAATTACCGATAGCCGCTCCCCCATTTAGAGCCATGATCGCATTTTTACTGAGCGAACCAAAACTCATGGCCGATACATTAAATAAAGATAGACTGTATGGCTGTTTACAGTTTTTGCCACCGACTAATACCCGAGGATCTTCCGGTATTGTATGATGATCTAATGCAGCTATACTATGATTCATCCATTCATATCCCTCCTGGTATATATTTAATTGTGTCCCAAAAGGGGTCGTATCATTTACTTCTTTAGACCGCTGATAAACGATATTACGATCTAGTCTAGAAAACGGTCTTCCATCGGTATCAGGTTCTATAAAGTACTGATATAACTTTGGCCTTAGCCACTCCGCCGCATAACGACTTCTTCCGATTATCGGAAAATTTCTGACGATCGCTTTTTTAGGCTGGAAAGCATCATAAAATGCCCATATCGCAATGATAACTGTGATGGCAAGTATCCACCATAATGATAAAGACACTATAAAAGTCAGCAATCCCGCTCCGACGACTAGTAATAGACATATAAATAAAACCGTTTTTCTCATAAGTATAAGTATACTACAATTAGGCAAATTCTAAAAACATATTACAAATATCTTTAATATCTTTGGAGAATGGATTGGAATTCGGCAGTCAATGGTTTTAAAGCATATTTAATGTTAGAGCGATCTCTATCACAAAACTCTATCGATGCCTACGAAGACGATGTGCTTAAACTTTACCAGTATACTGAAATCCAAGAGATCAAAAAATCTCCCTTAGAGGTCCAATTTGAAGATATAGAATCCTTTATACATTGGATAAACAAAATGGGTTTAGGAGCAAGATCACAAGCTCGTATTATCTCCGGCATTAAAGCATTTTATAAATACCTTCTCGTAGAAGATCTCATAGACGATACACCTACTGAACTAATAGAAGGCCCTCGACTAAGTCGTAAAATCCCAGATGTGCTCAGCTATGAGGAAATCTCCCTGATTTTGCTACAGATCGATATGAGCACCGATCATGGGCAGCGTAATAAAGCCATGCTAGAAACCTTATATGCATGTGGTCTGCGTGTAAGCGAACTTATAACTCTAAAACTCAGTAATTACCATCCTGAAGTGGGATATATAAAAGTCCTAGGTAAAAATAATAAAGAACGGATCGTCCCTATCGGAGAGGAAGCCATGAAGCAAATCGCATTTTACTGTGACGGTATACGTAGACATCTAAAAGTCATAGATCCTAAACATTCAGATTTTATATTCCTAAATAGAAGAGGTAAACGCTTATCGCGAATAATGATCTTTAACATCATAAAAGACCTCACAGCAAAAGCTGGTATTAAAAAGAAAGTAAGTCCGCATACGTTCCGTCATTCCTTTGCGACTCACCTCGTCGAAGGAGGTGCCGATCTCAGAGCCGTACAAGATATGCTCGGTCACGAATCTATTACCACTACAGAAATATATACTCACCTAGATACTGACTATCTTCGAGAAACCATTTTATCTTTCCACCCTCGAAACAAAAACCGTACAAAGACCGTATATTCTTAGATGGACAGTAATAACAGTTCCTTTTTTAAAATTACCTTTTATAGCAGTCTATGCATTTTGCTATTCTGGGCTTGTGCTGCTCAAGGTAAACTGACCGGTGGAGATGAAGATATCTTTCCTCCCAAAGTCCGTAAAGAAAAATCTACTCCTAATTTCCAGACTAATTTTTTTCCAGATAAAATAAAATTGGAATTTGACGAATTTATCACATTATCTAATCCTCTAAAAGAAATTGCTATTTCTCCACCTTTACAGAAAATCCCAAAGTTTACAGCTCGAGGTAAAACATTAGAAATTACTTTTCCTGAAGACGAAAAATTAAAAAGTGACGCCACTTATTCAATAAATTTTGGTAGTGCGATAAAAGATTTAAGAGAAGGTAATGTCCTTAAAAACTATTCTTATGTTTTCTCTACAGGTGATTATCTAGACTCATTATCTATCTCTGGCAAAGTAGTGGATGCTTTTACTAAAGCTCCTTTAGAGGATGTAATAGTCATGCTCTATGACCAGTTATCAGATTCTATTATTTATAAAGAACGACCTTTCTATTTTGCTAAAACTTCAAAAAAAGGAACTTTTAATATCAATAATATCAAAAATGATAGTTTTCGAATTTTTGCACTTAAGGACCAAAACTTAAACTATATTCTGGATCAGGAAGGAGAATCATTGGCTTTTTTAGATAGTCTGATTATACTCACAGATTCTTCTAACACCACTTTTGAGCTAGAGCTTTTTGATATAAGCTTTCCTCCTAAAATAATAGAAACTAATGTTAGCCCAGAAGGTAAAGTTGTCTTAGCTTTTTCGCAAAAAATAGAATCCATGCCAGAGCTGCAATTCTCTAAAGACTTAGATTACACCTCCGTAATAGAAAGTGATAGTCTGAGGATATGGTATGATACTACAGGTATAAATACTTTTCAGATTTACACTTTAGGAGATACATTGAAAGTCAAACCAAAAAAGAAAAAAAGGAAAACTCCCTATTCGATTACAATCGATAAATCTAAAACAACATCTCAGATTGTAGGCTCTGATAGTTTTAAAATCAGTTTTAACTACCCTATCGTAAGGTTAGAAAAAGATAGTATACGGCTGAGAGACACCTCAGACATACTTGTAGATTTTGCTGCTACTGTTTTAAAAGATCGCAGAACACTAGCCATCTCATCTGACTTTAAAAAGGACATCCCTTACTATTTAGAAATACCTGACTCTACCATTTTTAGTTATAATGGAATCACTCATAATAGTTTAGATTCTCGGTTTACTGTCCTAGGACCAGAAAAATTAGGAACCATAAATATTACTTTTGAGGATATCCCTAGTGACAGTCAGATCGTTTTTATCTTATTAGATAAAGAGGAAGAGTTGTTTAAAACAGTAGTAAACGCAGAACAAAACGTAGTATCTATTCCTAATTTAATACCTAAAACCTATGACTTTTATCTTTTAGAAGATACTAACAGAAATGGAAAATGGGATACTGGGAACTACTCTAAAAAAAGACAAGCAGAAAAAATTACTAAAAGCCCACTAGAAAAACTTAGAGAAAACTGGGAGTTATCGACGACTATAAGTTTAAGCATACTTAATTTTGAAAATAATGAAGCTAAGGGGAAATAATCTAGTTAAAAAATATGGCAATCGAGAAGTCGTCCAGTCTATTTCTATAGAGGTAAGCCAAGGCGAAATCGTAGGGCTTCTCGGACCTAATGGAGCTGGAAAAACGACGACTTTTTATATGGTCGTAGGATTTGTAAAACCTAACTCTGGCTCTGTAATGCTGGATGAAAAAGATATCACTGCCTTACCGATGTACAAAAGAGCTCAGCTCGGCGTCGGATACCTACCGCAAGAGGCTTCCGTTTTTAGAAAGCTCTCAGTGGAAGATAATATCGCTGCAGTTCTAGAAATGAGAGATCTTTCTAAAACTGCACAAAAAGAAAAACTGGAATCTCTTATAGACGAATTTGGGCTACATAAAGTCCGTAAAAATGTGGGCGACTCTTTATCAGGAGGAGAGCGTCGTCGTACAGAAATAGCCAGAGCTTTAGCTTCAGATCCTAAATTTATTTTACTCGACGAGCCTTTTGCAGGAATAGATCCTATCGCTGTAGAAGATATACAACTTATCGTGGCTAAGCTCAAAGAAAAAAAAATAGGGATTCTGATTACTGATCATAATGTGCAAGAAACGCTATCGATTACAGATAGAGCATATCTCATGTTTGAAGGAAAAATCCTAAAAGCGGGAACGGCAGAGGAACTGGCAAATGATGAGATGGTAAAAAAAGTCTACCTCGGACAAAATTTTGAGCTTAAGAAAAAGAAGTTCAATGTATAAATGCATTTCCATAATACTGGTCATCTTTTTCTTCTCTTCATGCATAGATCCGCCTCCTGCGAGACTTAATAAAGCGTATAGGAAGCAACTAGACTCACTGTACGCTGCCTCGATAGATTCGCTAGATATCATCGTAGAGGAGGATTGCAATCAAAAACATGTAAGCATCTACCAGTCCGCCATAGACTCGATCCAGGAACTCAGAAAAGAAGAAATAGAAAGTATATTAGGACAATGAGAAAAGTCATTATCATATCGTCTTTGTTCTGTATCCTGGCCTCTTGTACTAAACAGCAAACCGTAACACAAGAGCAGCTACTAGCCCAATTACTGGCTCAAAAACAGGAGGCCTATATGTATCAAAAAAATCAAGAATGCATAGATAATGCTCTCATGGAAGCAGAGATTTATGTAGACTCTATTATCTACGATATGACCCAGTTTTCTGTATTAGGAGATTCTCTCGATATGATCGTAAAGCCAGATAAACCAATAAGACCAGACTATCTACAAATTACTGATCCAGGTCCGATCGTTCCATTTGAGATTATAAAGCGGTGATATATTATGGATGAAATTTATAGTCAATTATTTAGGGTATCAAAAAGTGACTGAGGAAATCTTAAACTTGCTTTCAATACCAATTATTGGTATATTTATCAGAAGAGTATAAGCCATGGCAAAGAATACATCAGTTACACTAGGTAAACATTTCGAAGATATAATAGAAGAAAGCATTCAATCAGGAAGATATGCTTCTGCAAGTGAGGTAATCAGAGCAGGATTAAGACTGATAGATGAAAGAGAACAAAAAATAAAACTACTTAAAGAAGCAATTGAAGCTGGAGAAAAAAGTGGATATGTACAAAATTTTGATCCCGTAAAACGTCTAGCTAAGCTTAAGGAGAAGGTGACTACATAAAATATGAACTAAGTACTTTTGCTTTAGAATACATTGATTTAATTTGAGATTATACTATTCATAAGTGGTCTAATAAACAAGCAGAAAAAAACCATATTGAAATATTTCAAACGATAGAGTTAATTTGTTCAAATCCTGAAATTAGTTTGTCCATCAGTGAAATAAAACTAACCCATCGAAAGAAGTTAATTGGATCACATATGATTATACAAATTCCAAAATTCTGTAGTTTATATCGATAGAATATTACATCAAAGAATGGATATAAAAAATCATCTGCCAGAATAAAAAGTAAATTTCTGAAAATATGAAAAACCAAATTTTTCTATATATACTACTTTTCACCTTGATCTCATCATATGGCATCAGCCAAAACAGTTTCTTAAAATATCTAGATCACAACGATACATTACAGTATGAGTTCCTAGATCTAGAACTGGACACGGAGCGTAACGAGTTACACGTTATGCTAGAAGTAGGAAACGGATCTACAGGATTTATTTATTTATATAAAATATCACATAATGGTGAGGTGTTAGATAGTATCATTATAGCCCCCGAGTTTGGATTTTTTAGTCTAGATAACCAAAGTCGCTTATTAATACATAAAGACTCATTATTTTATGGAGGTGACTATCTCGGTTCTGAGCAGAAACAATTTTTACTGTCTGTTCCACTCGATTACTCAGATCATAGATTAACTACTATAATCGAAGAAGGTAATTTTATTTTTAATAAAGCTTTGGCAGTACTTATATCAGATTCAACCAAATATGTTTTCAGCAGGAAACAAAAACCAAATTTTGA
>CALLXF010000084.1 GCA_938015805.1 uncultured Saprospiraceae bacterium
TTAGTTATGCCTTTATAATACAAAGGGATAAAAAAAAGGCACTATGTCGATTTGAGTGGGTAAAAAATATCTATTCCATTCTGATTGTCATTTAAGTTCATATTCAAATGCCTCTTTTTCTTTTGCCTTGAAGCAAAAGAATCAAAAATTCAAGACTGTTTTGATTTCTTGACGCTCCTAAGTCCTTAAAATCCTAAACAAAATAAACTCGCATAAACAGCTTATTTTCACATTATCAATTATACTATCCCATTGGCATATCTTATTCTCACAATTCTTGGTTTTGCTCAAACACTATTTTGTTTTTAACGGATTTTAAAAATTTATCCACTAAAATCAAAAAGGTCAATCCTTGCATAACTTAGGATTATACCTAGTATTTAATCACTCACCCATTCTGATCAACATAGAGCCAAAAAAAAAGGATAGCCAACTCGCGATTGACTATCCTCAGATATGTAATTGAGATTGAATCTTTAACAATTAACTGCCACAAGAAAGACATCCATCTTCCATCGTACAAACTTGTCCTTCTGCTTCTTGTAATCCTTTTGCCGTAAGAACTGTATTTACTGTTACTTTATTTACTGGTGGAGTGCTTACTGCTGTTGCTGTTGCTCTCTGTGTTACAGGAACATCTGCATCAGTTGCTACTTCCCTTTGTACTGACTTATTTTGATGCTTAGCACTTAGTGTAAATTTAATAGGATCTACTGCTGCTTTAGAACGTAGATAATACATTCCTGTTTTTAATCCTTTGTTCCATGCGTAAAAATGCATCGCACTCAGTTTTGCAAAATTCGGGCTTTCTACAAATAGGTTAAGACTTTGGCTTTGGCAAATAAAAGCTCCTCTATCTGCTGACATATCTATGATTACCTTCTGGCTCATTTCCCATACCGTCTTATAAAGGTCTTTTATGTCCTGAGGTAAATCCATATTTTGGATCGAACCGTTAGATGCCATCAGTTGTTCTTTAACATCATTGTCCCAGTAACCTAAACCGATTAAGTCTTTTAATAAGTGTTTATTAATAATAATATGCTCACCTGATAATGTTCTTCTTGTGTATAAGTTAGAAGTGTATGGTTCAAAGCATTCATTATTTCCTAGTATCTGAGAAGTACTTGCTGTAGGCATCGGTGCTAATAACAAACTGTTACGCATACCTACTTTTTTAATTTTCGCTTTAAGCGAATCCCAATCATATCGATCAGAAGGTGTCACTCCCCACATGTCATACTGCAACTCTCCTTTACTTGCTGGCGAACCTTCAAAGGTTTCATATGCACCATTTTTTTCTGCTAGTGCACAAGACTCAGAAACAGCTGCGTAGTATATCGTTTCAAAAATCTGCGTGTTCAGTGCTTTTGCGTCTGCTCCATCAAATGGGAATCTCATCAGCATAAAAGCATCCGCTAATCCTTGTACTCCTATCCCGATCGGCCTATGTCTAAAGTTAGAATTTTGTGCCTCTATTACTGGATAGTAATTGATATCTATGATTTTATTTAAATTCCTTGTGATTACTCGTGTCACTTGCTCTAAAGTTTCGAAATCAAAGGACTTATCTTTCTTTACAAATTTAGGAAGTGAAATAGAAGCAAGGTTACACACTGCTACTTCATCTGGAGAAGTATACTCCATGATTTCCGTACAAAGGTTACTTGATTTTATTGTTCCTAAATTCTTCTGATTCGATTTTTTATTAGCTGCATCTTTATATAGGATATAAGGAGTACCTGTTTCTATTTGAGATTCTAGAATTGCAAACCATAGTTCTTGAGCTTTGATAGTTTTCATTGCTTTACCTTCTTGCTCATATTTGTGGTATAAGGCTTCGAATTCTCCTCCGTAAGTATCACTTAATCCTGGACACTCATTAGGGCAAAATAAAGACCACATCTCATCATTCTTAACTCTTTCCATAAAGAGATCAGAAATCCACATTGCATAAAATAAATCTCTTGCTCGCATCTCCTCTTTTCCATGATTCTTTTTAAGATCAAGGAAATCCTTTATATCTGCATGCCATGGTTCTAGATATATAGCAAATGCTCCTTTTCTTTTTCCTCCTCCCTGGTCTACATACCTTGCTGTGTCATTAAATACTTTTAGCATCGGGACAATACCATTACTAGTTCCTCCTGTTCCCTTAATGTAAGATCCTTTAGCTCTGATATTATGTATACTCAAGCCTATTCCTCCCGCTGCCTGTGATATTTTTGCACATCGAGATAAGGTTTCAAAAATGCCTTCTATACTATCATCTGTTACTGTTAGAAGAAAGCAAGATGATAACTGAGGCTTGGGCGTTCCAGCATTAAATAATGTAGGTGTTGCATGTATAAACCATTTCTCAGACATAAGATTATAAGTCTCTACAGCTGCATCTATATCTTCTCCATGGATTCCGATAGCAGCTCTCATCAACATGTGCTGAGGTCTTTCCACTACCTTACCATCCATTCTTAGTAAATAAGATCGTTCTAAGGTTTTAAACCCAAAGAAATCAAATGTAAAGTCTCTATCATAAATTATAGAGGAGTCTAAACGATCAGCGTTATCCTTAATAACCTTTAGAGTCTTCTCACTGATAAGACCTGCTTTTTCGTTAGTTTTTGGATCTATATAGTTGTACAGAGCCTCCATGGTTTTCGAGAAAGACTTATCTGTATTTTTGTGCAAATTAGATACTCCGATACGAGCTGCTAATAAAGCATAATCTGGATGTTTTGTTGCCATGGTTGCAGCCGTTTCAGCTGCAAGATTATCTAATTCAGTCGTGGTCACCCCATCATATAAACCCTGAACTACCTTTTGCGATATTTCTAAAGCTTCTACGTGATGCTGATTTAAACCATAACATAGTTTCTTTACTCTTGCGGTGATTTTGTCAAAACTCACCTCTTCTTTTTTTCCGCTTCTTTTAATTACGTACATGTCGTTTCATTTAGGAGATTAATAATGTAGTTTCCTTTTAGAGATAAAAATCCTAATAGGAATCAAACCCTATCATGTAAGTCTCAGTCTGTTGGTTGTATGGTTTTCTTAAAAGTCTTCATCTAGAGAGAACACCTGTTCGCTCTTATCATTACCTACTCCAGCTTTCCTATAATCCCCAACTCTCTTTTCAAAAAAGTTAGTTTTACCTTGGAGAGAGATCATCTCCATCCATGGGAAAGGGTTCTCGGAGTTATAAACTTTATCACATCCTAACTGGGCGAGTAGTCTATCTGCAACAAATTCTATATACTGGCACATATGATCAGAATTCATTCCTAAAAGCCTTACTGGTAAGGCTTCTGATACAAATTCCTTTTCCATGTCTACAGCTTCAGTAATAATACTAGTCACTGTTTCTTTTGGAAGTGGTTCTTTAATATGTCTGTTATATAATAGGCAAGCAAAATCGCAATGCATTCCTTCGTCTCTTGATATCAGTTCGTTAGAGAAAGTCAGACCTGGCATAAGTCCTCTTTTCTTTAACCAGAATATAGAGCAAAAAGATCCGCTGAAGAAAATTCCTTCTACTGCTGCAAATGCAATAAGCCTAGTTTTAAAATCACCTTCTTCTATCCATTTTAGTGCCCAATCTGCTTTCTTACGCACACAAGGCATATTATCAATGGCGTTAAATAAGTAGTCCTTTTCCTTATTATCTTTTATATATGTATCTATTAATAAAGAATAGGTTTCTGAGTGTATATTTTCCATCATGATCTGAAAACCATAGAAAAATTTTGCTTCAGTATACTGGACTTCGTTAACCATGTTTTCAGCAAGGTTTTCATTTACGATCCCATCACTAGCTGCAAAAAATGCTAACACATGTTTTATAAAATATCGCTCGTCCTCATTTAATTTATTATCCCAATCGGATAAGTCTTGGTGTAAATCTATCTCCTCTGCTGTCCAGAAACTTGCTTCCGATTTTTTGTAAAATGACCAAATGTCATCATGTTTTATCGGAAATAAAACGAATCGATTAGGATTTTCCGATAGTATAGGTTCAATAAATTTGCTCATCAGGGATAAAGAGTTTTAGTGTTATTAAGTATTTAAATCATCAGCAGAACTTATGTCAACCAACGTGAAAACACATATAATTTTGGCTAATATATATATATTTCAAACGAGATAAAAATAGCTTTAAAAAAATAAAATATATTTTTTAAAGCTATGTGTAAGTTCTTGGTTACTAGTATGATGTTTAGGAAAGTCGAATTCTTAATAATTGCCCAAAACTTCATTCGAACAACATCATTATAGTACTGCAAATAAACATAGAATTCTTTGAAACATATTACATTAGTTATTAACATTTTGTGGATAAGATGCGTAACATATTATAAATCAGGTTAATATGATTTATGTTAAAACTTAGTAATGTTGATAAGTTTTAAGTATTACGATAAAATGTAATATAAATTATTTTCATCATCCTCAAATTATAACTTACGATTACGGCTAAATACCCACATAAGTAATAAGGCAAGAACTATGGAAACAATGATGATGATCGGAAATGCATAAGGTTCTTTTTCAAAAGGAATATGATCCAGATTCATTCCATAAAAACTGGCAACAAGAGTAGGTACCATTAATATGATCGTTACGATCGTAAGTCTTTGTATAAAATTATTTAGATTATTGGATACTATCGAAGCATATGCCTCCATTGTCCCACTCAAGATATTAGTATATACATTAGACATCTCTAAGGCTTGACTGTTGTCAATGATCAAATCCTCAAACAAATCAGAATGGTATTCTAATTCTCTAATTTTTAGAAGATCAGTTCGCTTCATTTTCATTTTAAGCAACTCATTAGTACTAAGAGCAGTAACGAAATAAACAAGACTCTTTTCAATACGTAATAGCTGTTGTAACTCCTTATTACGACTTGAATTATATAATTCTTGCTCTATTAAATTACGCCGTAAATTGAGCTTACTAAGACAATCTAAAAACCTAAATACATTTTGCTCTAATATCTGCAGTACAAATAGCTTCCGATCTGTCGGATCAAAATGCTTAACCTGATCACTAAGAAATTTATCTATAATTGGATTCTGTTTTCCCGTCACTGTTATAATCCTATTATCCACTAGTATTATTCCGATAGGAACAGTAATGTAAATCGCCCCAGCCTCTATCTCGGAATCATTAAGCAGAGGCGTATTAACTAGAATAAGGATCGCATCATCCTCTCTCTCAAAACGAGACCGCTCGTTTATATCAAAAGAATCCGTTAAAAAATCTAAGGGAATCTGAAATTTATCAGCTAAATGTTCTAGATCATGTGAAGGAGTATCAGCGGATACATGAATCCACGTTGCCGTTTCTAAGCCTTCTACTTCCGTAGTTTTTCTTTCTATTTTCTCGTAGTATCGAATCATTATCAGGGTCCATCTTAGAAAACTTAGTAAAACCTAAACAACTCATAAATTCAATAATGCTGTAAAAGTAAAAATTACAAATTCATGATCTTCAAAGGCAGAACGATGAAATTAAGCATAATCCTTTAAATGGAAACAAAATTTACGCCACATCAACCGGTTTTTTAGCTCTAGCTAAAATCTTTACCATAATCTAGCTGTTCTGTAAAAGCTTCATATATTGCCAAGTCTAGATTTAACCCTCGTTGTGTAATACTCATCCTGACATAATCTTCTATAATTTCTGCTTGTTGCTCAAAATTAAAAGCTATTAATGACTCCCCTTTTCCGAGACAACTGATTAGGTAATCATAGCCACCGTAATCATACCCAGCTTGAGAATTTTGGGCCTTCAGAGCCCTATAGATATATACAGATCCATATCGCTGATATTGCCATATGTGTACCATCTCATGCATCATGATCGGAAGTCCTAGTGATTTTACTGACTGAATGGTATTAAAAGATACAAAGGCATGATATAGACCTTTTTTAATCGGCTTGGACTTTTCCCAGATATAAACCTGATCTAAATCCACATTCTTTTTAAACAATTTCTGAGCTACTAATAATTCTTCATCGGAGAGCTGACGCATCTCCTTATAACCATTCATAAAAAGATCTATAGTATCACTTATACATAGTATATCTATAATGTAAAAAGTGAGATCTACAGGCCAGTCATACCATCGATCTAGAGGTATCCGACACTTATAAGGTCTAAAAAAAATATGGCTTATAAGGCGATACCACCTGGTCAGATAAGATCGGCGTAGGTATTTAAACCGGCTACCCATAAATCCATTAGTCAAATCGCAAAGCTTTTATCGGAGATATCTTAGTTACGATATAAGTAGGTAATACTAGAAACAAAAGCGTCAGTATAAGAGTAGCGATATTTAATAAAACAATGATCCACACATTTATCTCTATCGGAGCTACAGATAAATAATAATTTTTTTCATCAAGTTTTATAAATCCAAAGTACTGCTGTAATAAACACAAACCTACTCCGATCACTGTGCCAATGATCAATCCTCTAATAATAATATGAGCAGCTTGAAATATAAAAATTTTACGGATACCCCAGTTTTTCATCCCTAGAGCTTTGAGCGTTCCTATCATTTTTGTACGCTCTAGTATGAGTATTAGTAGAGCGGTTATCATATTGATAATAGAAACGATCACCATTAGGGCCAGGATGACGATTTCGTTTACGTTTTGTAATTCTAACCATTCAAAAATATTCCCAAATCGTTCCTTAATAGTTTCCGCATATAAGTGAGAAGGTAAAATATCATAGTATATATATTCTGATAACGCATTTACATCATCGAGGTTATCTACAAAGACTTCTATCCCTCCTACCTGATCTTCATCCCAACCTAATACCTCTTGAACCTTGCGTTGATCTACGAGAATAAAACGTTTATCATATTCATTAAGACCGGTATTGTAAATTCCAGAAATAACAAACTGTCTTTTGCGTTGTTTTCCTTCTAAAAAAAAGTCAACATTTATTTTATCTCCTATTCCCAGATTTAGCCTTTGGCTGATAACTTTCGAGATAATAGCTTGTCTTGAAGCGGTACTATCATAACTTATGGTATCTCCTTCTACAAGATACTTTGACATTCGATCCCAATCGTAATCTGCTCCTACCCCTTTTGCCATCACTCCTTCAAAATCTTCTTTGGTCCTTAGAATAGCAGGCAAAATAGTAAAGGACTGCACCTGACCGATACCTCCTGCTGTAGATTGTTGCGTATACACTCCATCGATTTCTACACCTAGTATACCTGCTGGTTTTTGAAAATCTATATTTTTTAATTTGACTAAATCTGCATAAAACTCATTGCTTATATCTATCGGTACGGTTTCAAAAGTTCTAGTGATATTAGTATCATAGATATGTATGTGGCCCCAGAACCCAAATATTTTATCTGATATCTGATGTTTAAATCCACGTAACATAGCCGTAGAGATAATCATTACTACTAGACTCAGTGCAATAGCCGCAACCGCAATTTTTACGATGATACTCGTAAAGTTATTCTGACCAGATGCAGACACTCGTCTTGCTATAAATTGCTCTAAACCCATTTATCGTTACTCATACATATTTAGTCATACAATGATACTATTTTACATTTTATTATATCAGAATAATTCTAAAACTACTATTTGAACACATTTAAAGACGTGATGCTGTAGTTTCCTTACGGAGAATGATATTTTTGTGTTTCTAAAAAATAGATATGAGTAAAAGTTTTCTGGACGAACTTGAATGGAGAGGTATGTTACAAGACATGACACCTGGAGCTAAAGAAGAATTAGCTAAGGGCGGAGCCCGCGGATATATAGGTTTTGATCCAACGGCACCATCTATGACGATAGGAAATTACGTGCAGCTGATGTTACTTTCTATCTGGCAAAGAACAGGTAATGATCCTATAGTTCTTATGGGTGGAGCTACTGGACGTATCGGTGATCCGTCTGGAAAAGATAAAGAGAGACAACTTAAGTCTTTTGACGAATTAGATCGTAATCTTAATTTCCAAATGGAGCAAGCAAAGAAGTTTTTAGACTTTGAAGGACCTAATAAAGCAATCGTAGTCAATAATCATGATTTTTATAAAGACATGAATGTTCTGGACTTTTTAAGAAATGTAGGAAAAACACTTACGGTCAGTTATATGATGTCTAAAGACTCTGTAAAAAATAGACTAGAAACGGGACTTTCATTTACAGAATTTTCTTACCAGCTTTTACAAGCCTTTGACTTTCAGGTTTTATATGAGAAATATGATTGCAAATTTCAGATGGGCGGATCAGATCAGTGGGGAAATATTACATCAGGAACTGAATTTATAAGACGTAATATACAGGGTAAGGCATTTGCGATTACTACCCCACTTCTAACTAAATCGGATGGAAAGAAATTTGGAAAGTCAGAGGAAGGAAATATTTGGCTTGACGCCAATATGACTTCTCCATATAAATTTTACCAGTTCTGGATAAATGCAGATGATGCAGATGTCCCTAAGTTTTATCGATACTTTAGTTTTAAAACCAAAGAAGAAGTCGAGGCTTTAGAGTTAGAATATGCGGATGATGTAAGACAACTTAAAAATATACTAGCAGAAGAAATAACAACAAACGTGCATGGTAAAGAAGCTTATGCTTCTGTACAAAATGTATCAGAAATTCTATTTAATAAAAAAGCCAGTCTAGAGACCTTAGCAAAAATGACTGTTGCAGACTTCCAGACGGTCGCTACAGAAATTCCCTCTTTTACAATAAACAAATCTATTGTAGAAAATGGTGTAGGTCTCATGGATCTTCTCACAGAACACACTGGAATTACTAGCTCTAAAGCAGAAGCAAAAAGAGCCATACAGAATAATGCATTATCTGTAAACAAGCAAAAAATAGCCGATCCAGAATATATTGTTAATGCGGATCATTTACTAAATGGTGGATATTTTCTAATAGACAATGGTAAGAAAAATAAGTACATCATAGCTACAAGTTAGGCATCTGTGAATCTCAGGAAACTATATTATTTTTTGCCTCCGGCAGCTAGAATATTAGCTAGACGTCTCTATTTTTTCCCGCATGATTTGATTGCAAAGACCAAGGGTAATAACTTACTAAAACCGCCAGAGGGAATGATATACACTGGGGGCGGTGATTTTTTAGAGACGGGAAAGCGTTTTAAAGATTACTTTATAAAATACGGCGGATTATTACCTAGCGATCATGTTCTAGATATCGGAAGTGGTATCGGGAGACTGGCTATTCCACTGACAGATTATTTAACATCAGAGGGAAATTACAACGGTTATGATCTCATCGCCCAGGGCGTGAACTGGTGTCAGCAAAACATATCTCCACGTCATCCTAATTTCCATTTTCATCAAATTAAATTACATAACGACCTCTATAACAAGGATGGTCTCGACGCCTCTACTTATTCTTTTCCGTTAGATCAAAATAGTCAAGACTTTGTTTTCCTCATCAGTGTTTTCACACATCTCATTCCGGAAGAGATGGCTCATTACGTCCGTGAGATTTCTAGAATGCTAAAACCTGGAAAAACTTGTTTTGCTACTTTTTTTATACATGACGATCTGCTTCCAGAAGTTAATGATGCGTTTTCTTTTAAGCACAGAAAGGAGATATATTCTTTAATGGATCCTAAGGTAGTATCTGCAAATGTGGCTTTTAAAAAGAAATATTTATTCCAAGTATTTAAAGACAGTGGATTGCAAGTACAACATTATTTTCCTGGTTACTGGAGAGACACAGGTGAGCAGGAAAAGTCTTTAGACTTTCAGGATATTGTAGTACTGAGGAAAGAGTAAGATTTATGGATAGTTCAATGTTGTTGAATATTATATTTTGACTACTCGACGATAAGTTTATGAAAATAAATATCGTTTAATATGATTATGTACATTCCTGCAGTAAGATTAGAAATGTCCACTAAATTTATATCTTGACCACCTACAATTTCATCTGATTTTCTAATCAATAATTTACCTTGAATATCTATAATCGAAATAGATTTTAAGTCGTGGTCACTAGAGATATGAATCAGATTATTTGATGGATTTGGATAAATAGCAAAACGGCTATCTGCTGGATTACTATCTGATAACAGTTGATCACAAAAATTCAGATCTGGATTCATTTCTAAATAATCTTTAGGAGCTAAATCTTTACCTTCAAAACCTGAGTATTCTAGTGGGTACCTTCTTATTCTAAAAGTAGGATTCTCTCCGATATTTAGATTATCATTTTGTGAGGCTATAAATCCATTGCGTAATGGTGTAATATATTCCCAAACGATTCTTTCTAGCATAGGGTCATACTCAAAGGAGTATCCTTGTCTTCCAGCACAAATGAGGTGATTGCCATTCGGTAATATTTGCATACTACTCATGTTTGTGCTATACATTTTTGAAGGTTCTGGATGAGTCCAATGATAAGAAAAATCGTTAGGTAGAAACTTTCCTTCCTGCCGAGGATAATTATGTGTAATGGTATCATAAGTGATAGAGATCGTCCCTACCGACGACTCACTGCTGGTCCACTTATTATTAAAAATAGAGATCTGATTAAGATTAGGATCATCCGTTTCTAAATAATCCAAAGCCCATAAAGCATCATGTTGGAAATATAGTTTTTGATCATCTAAAGTACCTTTGTTATACGCCGCTGGATTTCCCCATCTCCATAAAAGATCACCACCATGACCTGATTTACCTCCACTAGAACCTGCAGCTTCTTCAGTAGTTGTGCTATGATCGATGATCCAGATTTCGTTAAATGTGGGAACGTTTATCATGATATGATCTCTACCTGGATGATAGTCTATAGAGTTTACATGCATCCAGTCAGCACGATTAAAATTATTTTCATAATTGATATTAATACGTCTAAAGTTATCGGAAATGACGCCGTAATCTGGTCGTGCTGGATCGATATCTTGTACCAGGTGGTCCCATGCTTTCCATTCCCAAATGATGCTATCGACAGCAGGATCGTACTCCATTATTTTATCAGGAGAAAAAGCATCTTGTTCCATATATATAGGAAGTCGCCCTTTTAATATAGCTTCCTCGACACTGTAATGATCCCATGCTATCATAAGAATAGTTCCTTGCGGAGTCACTTCTATATCGTGATGTAATCTCCCTGAATCGGTTACGTAAGAAAACTGCCAAAGTAAATTATTATCCCAGTCTCGACACTCCACATAAGCTTCTCCTGTAGTATCATAAATATATCCAAAGCTTTCTGATGATTTTCTTTTTGTTTTTATTAAATGGCCATCGGTCGTGATGTATGCTGTATTGCCTGGTTTATATCCTTCAACATCATCCCACTGGTTAATAATCCGGCCACAATTATCTAAGAGATAAACATGGGGTTGATTGTGAGGATAAATGAGATTATAGCCATTATAACTTCCCATCCATGGCTCGTAGGTTATAAGTCCTAAAGTATTTTGACAGTGTAAGGAAATGCCTCCTAGACTTAAGATTAGAGAAATAAATATTATACGATAGTGATTACTACTCTCCATTCTTAAATTTAAGCAATAGGAGCATTAGTCTTATCTATATAATGTCATCATGAGAACATATCGCAAAAAAGTCATGAACAATGAGCATGGTATCTTCTTGGTAAAATAGATGATTAGACCTCAGTGTTTTATGTAAACTCATTAATTCCTCATCCTTAGAAATTATATTATATATCGCGGATGATATTTTAAAAAATCGTTCTAGTTCAAAAACTTGGGGAATCTCTTGCAATTCTATCTTAGCCATCATTTTGGCGAAAGCCTTATAACTATACAAGTTATATTTAAGAGGATTGTTAAAACATAGATAGAGTGATATCATTTTTTCATTATGATAATGAGTGGTGAGTTTTTTCTTTGCTTCCCTAAGCTCGTTGAGTAACTGATCACAGTGAAATCTAAATCGCTGGATTCGACCCGTTAAATCTTTGTCCTCATCAAACAAGTCTCTAAAAACAGATCGCATGTACTCTCGATCGAGTCCTATAAATTCCTGCATCATAGATTTTGCAGAGTTACGAGAACCTCCCCATAATCTCCCAGTGATGCTACTAGTCAAACTATTGGAATACCGATCTAAAAGATCTACATCTGATAAATCCCAGTGGGTAATAAAATTTTGAATACATTCATATTTATATAATTCTGAATAATCTTCTGTTTCTCTAAGATGTGTTTTAAATAACTCCTTGTAATGTTCAATACGCTCTAACTTCATACTACGAGTAAGTAATTTCTTCTGAATCTAAATTTTTAAAAATAAGTTTTATGTTAAAATAGAATAAGATCAATACCACCACTAACCAGATGTACATCCATGCTGTAGCTGGAAGGATGATCATCTCTTTTGCATACCTCGCAAGATCTGACGAGGGACCGATATTAAAGTCTTGGATGATATACAATATTGACGCAAGTCCTAAGAACATCAGTACCTCTCTACCCCAGCTTGTTTTCCATATAATAAGAAATAAACTTAATGCAAATACGATCAAAAACCCCGTGGTAAATAAAGAATTATACCAATAAAAACTGGTAAAAATCATCGATGCTCCGACTAGCCCTAAAATAGGTTTTGCTAAAGAAGGAGACCGTGCTCCTATCAAAAAAAGTATGTTACCAAAAAGTGCACTACCTAAATATCCGCCCATTAAAATGATAGGTAAAGAACCTCCGGCGGAACGTGTAAATCCTGCACCCGTTTTGCTGATATTTATTTCTAAAACAGAACCTCCCGTAAGTATTGCTCCCATAGCGTGTCCCAGCTCATGTAGAAAAGTAACAAATAAATTTATCGGAAAAAGGATCTTATAACCGATCTCTCCACAAAAAAATCGTAAACCAAAATAGATGGCTAGGAAAATAAAAATTCTATATATGATTCCATTTTTCATTAGAGGATAAAATTATCTAATTTCACGACTATAAATCGTTATCATGGATAATTTTGTACACTTATTTTCTACTACTAATCCTACAGAACTGTCTCAAGTAAGATTTGCTTTAGAGAATAATGGAATAGATGTAAAGACTAAGGGTGAGAGTGCTCTAGGTATCGGAAATGTAGAGCTCACTGGTATATCTGGAGCAGAACTACTAGTACATGAAGACAGATTGATAGCGGCAAAAAAAGTAATGCAAAATATAGGATACGGCCTAGATAGAAATATGTCTGAGGATAAATATTATCTCAGAATTATGGTCGGATTTGCAACGATCGCATTAGTGGTTATTCTGTATTTGATTTATACTTACCTTAAAATTTAGTCCACCTTCTTTTCTACAAAATTTAGAGAAACACTATTTATGCAATATCTAAGACCAGTAGGGTCAGGACCATCGGGAAATACATGACCTAGGTGACCTTCGCATCGAGCACACATAACCTCAGTACGAGCATAACCGAGGTCGTAATCTGTATCTTCTAGAATGACCTCCTCTTTTACAGGCTTATAATAACTCGGCCAACCTGTGCCAGATTTATATTTAGTATCAGAAGAAAACAACGGTAGATCACAGGCTCGGCAAGTATAGACTCCCGTTTTTTTATTATCCCAGTATTTTCCCGTAAAAGCTCTCTCAGTTCCCTTTTTACGGATTACGTAATACTCATTCTCGTTTAGGATCTGAGACCACTCTTCTTCGGTTTTTATAATTTTATCTATAGATCCAGAGGGGTCAGTTACTCCCTGGATATCCGTTGTTTTTGGAGAGGCCTGAACCGAAGGAGTAGGGTTTGATTTTTGAGAATTGGTCTTACAAGCAATTAAATTAATGAGTACAAAAAGGGTTACTATAATTCTCATAGTTTGTTATTTTTTTTCCTTACCGTGAATAATATCATCTCCCTTCTGGGCTAAACGCACGATGAGTTTAATCAATTGTATAATAGATATAAATACTAAATACCCAAAAGTAAAAACTACATATAACCATCTTGCAGATCCTGCTTCATCTATAGTTAATCCAGAGGCAGCATAAGCTACTAATCCTCCTATTCCTCCGAGCATCACAAAACCTAGTATACTTTTCCACCAGTAATTCCCTAGGTCTTTATGCGGTATACTCATCACTGTGTTCAGCATGGCATAAAATAGCATCATAGCACAAACACAAATCCAAGGAAAAATAGGGTTAGTAGAACCGATCATACCCATACCTATAAAAAGGAGCATAGCTATAAATACAATTCCAGCTTGGAGTAAAGGAGAGACATTTTTATAATCGAGTTCCATAGTTATAATCTAACAAAGATCACCATACAGATCGTATTCTTCTGCTTTTGTGATCTTTACATTTACAAAATCTCCTACACGTAGGTAATGATCTTGTGCAGCTATCAGCACCTCATTATCTACTTCAGGAGAATCGTATTCTGTGCGAGCCACGTAAAACTCTCCTTCTTTTCTATCTACTAATACTCGATAAACATTCCCAATACGATTTATGTTTTTACTATAAGAGATTTCTTGTTGTACTTCCATTAAACGATTAACTCTCTCCTGTTTCTCCTCGGCGGTAATGTTATCCTCTAACTGGTAACCAGTAGTATCTTCTTCATGACTATACTGAAAAACGCCTAATCTATCGAATTTCATATCTTCTGCAAAATCCAGCAAATCTTGAAATTCCCTTTCTGTTTCTCCTGGGAAACCTACTAACATCGTTGTTCTTATCGCAATATCGGGAACCGTTTTACGAGCGTGTTCGATGAGTTCTCTTTGTTCTTTTTGAGTAATTTGTCTTTTCATGCGGAAAAGGACATCATCATTTGCATGTTGTAGAGGGATATCTAGATAGTTACAGATTTTGGGTTGGCGAGCCATGGCGTCAAAAATATCTAAAGGAAACTTACTCGGGTATGCGTAGTGTAATCTGATCCATTCGATTCCATCTACCTCACATAACGCATCTAACAATTTAGGCAAGGCTCTTTCTTTATAAAGATCTAATCCATAATAAGTAAGTTCTTGTGCAATAAGCATCAGCTCTTTGACACCATGCTTTGCCAGGTTTTTTGCTTGTTTAACTAGAGACTCTATAGGTTGCGAGATATGTTTACCTCTCATAAGGGGTATTGCACAAAACGAACATGTACGATTACATCCTTCTGATATTTTTAGATAAGCATAATGAGCAGGTGTAGTGATCGTACGCTCTCCTATTAGTTCGTGCTTATAATCTATATTAAACTGATGCAATAAACTGGGTAATTCCATTGTCCCGTAAAAAGCATCTACTTCAGGAATATCTTTTTCTAAGTCATTTTTGTATCGTTCGGATAGACATCCTGTGACATAGAGTTTATCGATACCACCACTTTTTTTAATATCTGCATATTGTAAAATAGTGTTGACAGATTCTTCTTTGGCTAAATCTATAAAACCACAAGTGTTCACTACCACCACGTTAGCATCCGAATTTTCAGCTTCATGTGTTACATCATAATCATGAGCAGATAACTGAGTGATTAAGTTCTCGGAATCCACTAGGTTTTTAGAACATCCTAGCGTAATTACTTGTACTTTATCCTGCCTTTTTACTTTAGTTTTCATACGACGACAAAAATACTTTTAATTTTGTTGTATCGTTAAGTATTAAATACTTGTTCTATGAGAGTTATGATGTTTTTTCTTTTTTCTTTTTTGGCTTTAAGCCAATTAAAAGCCCAGTTTGGGATAACAGTAAAGTATGATAGAAATGCTTATAGCGAATGGAATTCTTTTGAAGACGCAGGAAAGGTACATGGCTCGGATATAACAATCGGTATGAATTACTGGAAAAGCTTAAAAGATAAAAGGCTAGACTTTTTACCTGAGTTGACATACACGTTAAAAAACACTTATTCCACTATTACAGGTATTATTCCAGATGTTCAATATGAGGTAGGATTACAGCGTATCGGTTTTATTTTTAATACCCATGTATATCCTATGGATTTTGAAGGGGACTGTAACTGTCCTACATTTTCTAAACAAAATGACTTTCTTAAAAAAGGATTGTTTTTTATTCTTAGTCCAGGAGTAGAATATTTTGTTTCTGATTTGTCTTTTAATGGTGTGGAGCAAGAAGGTCAGTCATCATTTGCTTTTAAAATAGGAGCTGGTTTAGGTCTCGATATCGGAATTAACAATTTAATCACTATTTCACCATTTGTGATGATTAATTATTACCCTGGCATAATCAGTTCTGATCATTGGAATGATATACAATCTTTAGGCTGCCCGGAATGTGACTTAATAGCAATCGACAATACCAGTAATTTGCAAACACAATTTGGGTTAAGAGCTACCTTTAGACCCGACTATAAATATTAATTTATAGGTAATTTATTACCTGCTGGATAAGTACTTTTACGGGTGAAATGAGCAAATTCCTTCCGAGAAATAAGAATAGTAAGGGAATAAAAAAAATAAAAATAGTTGTCAAAGCGAACATTTTAAGACTCAAAAACGTATTACATTTGTAGTTGATTTAATATCTCGTAGCCATCATACAGTTTGCTATCGGAATTGAACACTTTATTTAACTTTTAAACATTTTTAATGAAAATTTTTGTAGCAAAACTTAATTTTAGCACTGATTCAGATAGTCTCCAAAGATTATTTGAGGGCTACGGAGAAGTAACTTCTGCCAAAGTAATTATGGACAGAGACACCGGAAGGTCAAAAGGTTACGGATTTGTAGAAATGACACATGAGGACGATGCTCTTATGGCGATCATGGAGCTGAACAATTCTGAATTTGAAGGGAGAGAAATCGTAGTAAAGAAATCAGAACCAAGAGATTAATAAGATTTATTAATTTATAGCAAAGAAGACCGAGTATCCGCTTGGTCTTTTTTTATGCGTCTTTCCTTTCTATTTTATTTGACAATTTCGTTTTAACCAAGTCCCAGATTACTATACCACCACAAACTGCCACATTTAAAGAATGCTTAGTCCCGAACTGAGGGATTTCTACTGCGTGATCTAGTAATGGCAAAACATCAACACTTATACCCGATACTTCGTTACCAAATACCAAAGCAATTTTAGATCTGGTATTAATGGAAAAAGATTCTAATGATACCGAGTGATTTGTTTGTTCTATACCTATAATTAGATATCCTTTAGTTTTTAATAAACTTATAGTATTGGTTATATCATTATCATATGTCCAATCTACGCTCAAAGTCGCTCCTATAGCTGTTTTATTTATCTCTGGATGTGGAGGTTTTGCAGATATTCCAGTAAGGTAAATGTGCTCTAAAGCAAAAGAATCTGCAGTTCTAAAGAATGATCCGATATTCATCGCAGAACGTATATTATCTAAAACCAAAACGATAGGATGTTTATCTAGCGACTTAAAAGTATCTACATCTACTCGATTTAACTCTTCTAATTTTAGCTTCCGCATGGATCTGGTTTAATCTTTTAATTTATACAATGTAATTTCTATCCCTCTTTTCTCGAGAGTAAAAACTACTTCTGAATGTTCAAAAAATGATTCTTTTTTGATGTCTTTAAATTCGTTCATTACATTAGAATATAGAAGATACTGATCAGTTTTATAATCAAATTGCTTGTACGACGGCTTACTTTTATCAAGTGATAAATAGTTGCGATCAGAACGCATCGGAAAGGCAGTTCCCACTTTTTTAGGGTCGATGTCCAATGTATTCATCCTTGATAAAGATTCTTGTTCTAATGTATAAAAGGGCTGATGTGCGTAGGTACTATCCCATCCTTGAGAAATCGAATCTGGATAAATCCAAAAGTTCCCCGCAAATAAAAAGACAACCACTATTGCTGTTAACCAGTTTTTATTAAAAGCACCTAGTAGCTGAGATCCTATCAATAATGCAACAATCTGAATGGGTAAGAAATACCTGTGATTTACTAGTCCTACATACGGCACCGTCAGTATAGCTAAAATCACAAATAAAAATATCGCCAACCAAACTAACCTATCTTTAAGTAAGGGTATAAATCTAACTCTGGATAACAATACAAGATAAATTCCGATCATCCCGAAATCTGCTAATCTCCAAATAATTCTAAATAGATTTTTTATCATTCCTCCTACTCCAACGGATTCAAAACTAGGAGCCCATGAAGATGTCGGATGTTGCACTAACCATCCTTTAGTAAAATAATGATATCCAAGATATAATGTCAACAAGCTAAATCCCAGTGCATATTTTTTTACCAACGCTATCCAGGGAAGCTTCCAGAACTGTAATATACTGTATGAACGATCTGTAAATAAGTCATATAGCATAATGGCCACTCCTATGGCTGCACCTCTAAGACTCATAGAGGACATCAGCAGTATACCTATAGTGACCAACGAATCTTGTTTTATCAAGACACCTCTAAGAGAAAGTAAAAACCCAAGAATAACGATAAGGTCCGGTGATACTAAAATAGAATGACCAAGGTAAAAAGGACAAACAAACAATAAAAGAATAAATAAGCTTGTCTTTCGAGGATTTAGATACTCATCTAATTTATATGCTTGGTATAGGATACCTACTAGTATCGGAAACATAGCCCAGTGAGAAACAATTAACGAACGACCTAGTATATTCCAAACTAAGGATAAAAAATATCCAAAAGTAGGAGGATGTCCGCTATCTATATGATCAGGTAATAAGAAGCCATTAGTTAAGCCATAATCATAAAAATATGAACCATGCTTACCTGCAAACTGCACTGTATCCCAGAAAAAAATGTTTTCTTGATTAACAAAAATGAGTGTTGCTTGCATAATCACAAGCAAACTAAAAATCCACTTTGAATAACCAGAGTGTAGCATTATTCTTTATCTATTCGATATTGCTTTGCGGCTTTAGTAAACGACACAAAAACAGGATGAGCTTTCTCTACTCTACTTTTTAGTTCGGGATGATATTGTACACCGATAAAAAAGGGATGATCATTTAGTTCGATAATTTCTACTAATTTAGTCTTAGGATTTATTCCTGTACACTGCATTCCCGCTTTCTCAAAAGCACCTATAAATTTATTATTGAACTCATAGCGGTGGCGATGTCTCTCCTCTATCAGACTTTTACCATAAATCTTATATGCAAGTGATGGCTTACGTAATTGACACTCGTAAGATCCTAATCTCATGGTGCCTCCCTTAAGCTTTATTTTCTTTTGCTCCTCCATAAGGTCTACTACGGGATACTTGGTTTTAGGAGAAAACTCTATCGAGGCAGCTTTAAGACCAAGGACATTGTTAGCAAATTCTACTGCTGCACATTGCATACCTAGGCATATCCCAAAAAATGGAATTTTATTTTCTCTGACATATTTTATCGCTGCGATTTTTCCTTTTACACCTCTTTTCCCAAAACCAGGTGCTACTAAAACACCATCTAAACCTTTTAACTGTTCCTCTAAATCTCCTACCTCTAGGTGTTCACTATGAATAGGGATAACATTTACGAGGCATTCGTTATCAGCTCCAGCATGTACAAAAGCCTCGTGTATGGACTTATAGGCATCTGGTAATTCGTTATACTTTCCGATGAGACCTATATTAACCTCATGGGTTGGATTTTTTAATCTACCTAAAAACTCTTTCCATGCTTCTAAATTTGGACTTGTATTAGATTTGAGTTTGAGCTTTTTAAGAACTATTTTATCAAGCTTTTCTTTAAGCATTAATAACGGCACATCATATATGCTATCTGCATCGAGTGCTTCGATAACTGAGTTATTTTCTACATTACAGAAACGAGCAATCTTAGATCTCATTTCCTTAGTTAGGTGCTTTTCTGTACGACATACAAGTATATCAGGTTGTACACCTGCTTTAAGTAATTCTTTAACAGAGTGCTGTGTAGGTTTGGTCTTTAACTCTTTAGCAGCAGCTAGATATGGAACTAATGTCAGATGTATTTTTACACAGTCTGATTTTTTAAGATCGATACTCAGTTGTCTTATGGCTTCGATGTAGGGTAATGATTCTATATCACCTACTGTCCCTCCGATCTCTGTAATGATAACATCATACTTACCGCCTTCTGCTAGCAGTTGCATTCTCCTATTTATCTCATCGGTAATATGAGGTATTACTTGTACTGTTTTGCCTAGATAATCTCCTGCCCTCTCTTTATTTATGACAGTCTGATATATTCTACCTGTGGTCACATTATTTGCCTGTGAGGTCGAGATATTTAAAAACCGCTCGTAGTGTCCTAGGTCCAAATCTGTCTCAGCCCCGTCATCCGTCACATAGCACTCTCCGTGCTCATAAGGATTAAGGGTTCCTGGATCTACATTGATATAAGGGTCAAATTTTTGTATGGTCACTCTAAGACCACGAGATTGTAATAGTTTTGCGAGGGATGCTGCGATAATCCCTTTTCCAAGAGACGAAGTTACTCCACCCGTAACGAAAATATATTTAGCCATTTATAATCTATTCGGTACGGAATACAAAGTTAACCTTATGTCATTCATAGCAGAATAATTTGATACTTTTCTCTTGAGAATATTTTCAAGAAAATTACTTACTCTTCCTTCTTTCAAACGAATGATTTTTATTACGCATACCACTTGCTCAGAATATAGTTGCTTTGGATATTTTATTAGTCCTTGTTGCAAACCCAATTTCTATTCGATTGATTTTATATTGGCACTTACATTTCCAACTTATTTTAAGAATTATTTATTAAACTTTAGTCAAGATAGCATTTCTCTATGTAGGTAAAAGCTCCAAAAGAAAACATCACTTAAAATTTAATTATAGGTGTGAGTAAAAGATTAAAAATAAAAAAAGGCCTTAATCGGAGATCAAGACCCTTTAAACTAAACAAGCAATGTATTTTTGAGGCTATTTCTATTACTAGTTAGCTAGTATATATTTTTATGCCATTTCTTCTTCTTCCTCATTTTTGACCTTTGCGGGTCTACCTCTTTTCTTAGGTACTTTTTCTTTTTCCTCACCTTCTATTTCCAAAATATCAGACAGATCTATTACTTCATTTGTATTAGTCTCATCTTCAGTAGCATCATGGCCTAGGTATAATGCCTGAGCCTGTTTTAATGTTACTTGTATAAGGTAAGAAAACTTTTCTGATTCAAAAGGTAGAACTGTAATTAATTTACCCTTTTTGCCAGGTATCGGACTAGGAATAGCAATGATCTTCTTGTCAAACCCATATGGATGGGCCAACATAATTTCTTCCAGAACTTCTGGTTTTAATTTATCAATACTTTTAAAAACTCTTGGTTTACTCATTTTAAAATTTGTTCAAAGGAAATTCCTTTACAGTTTTATAAGACAATATATTAAACTCTCGGAACTATTTCTACAGGAAGGACAATAATAGGTGGTTGTATCCCTTATTGATAATCCAAAGAAAGTGAATATTTAATATAATACAAAATAAATATAGAATTTATTTTAATATGTTTTTTGCCTTTAAACTTTATCATCGATTCTTTAATCGACAGGGGTTATAAAATTGAGGCATACTTTTTTTACTAGAGAAATGCCTATGCCGCTAATCTATAAAAGATTTTGACATTATGCGATACCTTTTAGTATCATTTGGATAATAATAAAAAAAGGGCTTATCCTTTATATCAGATAAACCCTTTTCTCTACCTAAATATTATTATTAAAGCGTTTAAAAATTCGATTGGCTATTAGCTTAATCGTTCTTTTTAAACAACTCCTTATTTATCTTCTACTTCTTCAAATTCTACATCTGTCACATCATCTTTAACATTGTCATCAGTGCTAGCAGTATCATCATTGGCTCCAGCCTCACCAGCTTCTCCTCCTGCTTCTTGCTGTGCAGCATAAAGATCCTGACTTGCCGCTTGCCATGCTGTATTCATTTTTTCCATTGCACTATCTATTGCAGCGATATCCTGAGACTTATGAGCTTCTTTTAATTCGGTAAGAGAAGTTTCTATCGCCTCTTTTTTATCTGCTGGAACTTTATCTCCAAATTCTTTCATCTGCTTTTCCGTCTGGAATATAAGAGAATCAGCTGCATTTATTTTATCAGCATTTTCTCTGGCTTCTTTATCGGTACTTGCATTGGCCTCAGCCTCAGCTTTCATCTTTGCGATTTCCTCTTTGGATAAACCAGTAGATGCTTCTATTCTGATATTCTGCTCTTTACCGGTACCCTTATCTTTTGCGGATACACTTAGAATTCCATTTGCATCCATATCGAAACTTACTTCGATTTGAGGAACACCTCTGGGTGCTGGTGGAATACCATCTAGGATAAATCTTCCTACAGGTCTATTATCTTTTGCCATAGGACGCTCTCCTTGTAGAATATGTATTTCTACACTCGGCTGATTATCTGCTGCTGTAGAATAGGTTTTAGACTTTTTAGTAGGAATCGTGGAGTTAGCTTCTATCACTACATCGTAAACGCCTCCCATAACTTCTATTCCTAAAGACAAAGGTGTTACATCTAGTAATAATACATCTTGCACATCACCACTTAAAACACCACCCTGTATCGCTGCACCTACAGCTACTACCTCATCTGGATTTACAGATTTGTTTGGTTTTTTACCAAAGAATGCTTCTACTGCTTCTTGGATTTTAGGAATTCTAGTCGAGCCTCCCACTAAGATCACCTCATCGATATCAGACTTAGAAAGGCCTGCATCTTTAAGTGCTTCTTGACATGGTTTTAGAGTACGTTGTACTAGATCATCTGCCAGTTGCTCAAATTTAGCTCTTGATAATTTTAGAACTAAATGTTTAGGAACACCATCTACTGCAGTTACATACGGAAGATTTACTTCTGTATCTGTAGAAGCTGATAATTCGATCTTCGCTTTTTCTGCTGCTTCCTTTAATCTCTGTAATGCCATAGGATCTTTTCTAAGATCTATGTTTTCGGTAGATTTAAATTCGTCTGCCATCCAGTCGATAATTACCTGATCAAAATCATCACCTCCTAAGTGAGTATCTCCGTTAGTAGACTTTACTTCAAAAACTCCATCCCCTAGATCTAGGATAGAAATATCAAAAGTTCCTCCTCCTAAATCATAAACTGCAATTGTTTGATCTTTATTTTTCTTATCTAAACCGTATGATAATGCTGCTGCTGTCGGTTCGTTTATGATTCTTTTTACTGTAAGCCCTGCAATCTCACCCGCTTCTTTAGTGGCTTGTCTTTGAGAGTCATTAAAGTATGCAGGCACTGTGACTACTGCTTCAGTTACTTCTTGACCTAAGAAGTCTTCAGCTGTTTTTTTCATTTTCTGCAGGATCATAGCAGATAATTCCTGTGGCGTATACTCTCTGTCGTCGATTTTTACTTTAACGACATCATTATTTCCCTTATTAACAGTATAAGGCGATCTATCTATCTCCTTAGCTACTTCAGAAAAACGTTGTCCCATAAATCTTTTGATAGAGGAAACCGTTCTTGTAGGATTTGTGATAGCTTGTCTTTTTGCAGGATCACCTACTTTTCGTTCGCCATTACCATTGTCCATAAAGGCTACAATAGATGGTGTCGTTCTTCTTCCTTCACTATTAGGTATCACCACTGGCTCGTTACCTTCCATTACAGAAACGCAAGAGTTGGTAGTTCCTAAGTCAATTCCAATTACTTTACTCATTTGTATAAAATTCGATTATTAATTGTTGTAAGAATAACAACTACGATGCCAATGCGGGAAATAGGAATGAAATGTCAGTCTACATACTTTAGATGTGACAAAACGACACAAATACTACTTTACAAAGCCCAAGTCTTCTGTAAAAGGTGACGATTGTATCTGTGGCAGTATGGTTTCGTTGAACACTAGATTATCAAAAATCGTAATATTACGAGATGTAAATATACCCAACCCGTTCTCCACGTTTGTATATTCTGGTTTTTTTTGAACTATAGTCGTTGAAGGTTTCAAAACGCTAAGAAAGGTATTAAAGTCATCAGAAATTCCGTAGAAAACAAAATCGTAACTTACTAATCTACGCTCTACAGAAGGGTCAACTTCCAACTTTGTCCC
>CALLXF010000085.1 GCA_938015805.1 uncultured Saprospiraceae bacterium
TATATAATCTTCCACAGCTTCTTCGAAAGATGTTTTAAGGTCATTTACAGTTTCACCCTCGAAGGTTACAAGGTCATTGATCCCTTCAATTTTCCCATAGAATACTGAATCTTTAGTTGAATAATGGACGGTTCCTATGAATTCTTTGAATAATAATTTGTCAGTCATATCAATTTTTTATCTTTTAACTCCAAAATAATTTCTCGTTTCACATAGGTTTTTAATTCGTTTCCAGGATGTGGTTTATGCAATCTAATTATATGCTTTTCTTCTCTATTAATAAATGCAACTCTTGAGCCTGACGTTTTACCCTTCTGACTTTCTCTATAGCCGAGTTTACCGAGTAAGTAGCTTATTTCTTGATAAGTAATTGTAGAACTTGTATTTAACAGTTTTAGTAATACTTTATCGTACTTGCTCATACTTTACAAAGGTATAGCACTTTCTCGACAAGTGCAACTATTATTCAGTTGCTTGTGTTTTTGTTTCTCTAATACTTTTAAATAGCAGTATTTAGATTAGCTTAATTACATAAAATATTAAAATATCACTTTAACCTTCCTAGGCTTAAAGAAAACAATATTATTCAAGTTATAGTGTAGTAACGCAGTAGCTTAGCCCTAAAATAAAAAAACCTCAAACTGTTTCCAATCTGAGGTTTCTTAAAAATTGTGGGCGATGAGAGACTCGAACTCCCGACCCCCTCGGTGTAAACGAGGTGCTCTGAACCAACTGAGCTAATCGCCCTTTATTTATCTAAATTTCTAGTAAATCTAGAAACGCTTACTGCTAAGCGAGTGCAAATATATATTTCCAAATCATACTGAGCAAATTTTATTCCTAGATTGATAAGCTATCTATAAATTTGTCGTTTAGTATAGTGAATTATGAGGCGATTTTTTAAGGTTTTGGTCCGTTTTGCATTGGTTTTGCTCGTTTTACTGCTTCTTTTTATATTATCCGTTTTTATTTTTAAAGATTCTTTATTGGCGAAAGCCCAAAAAACACTCTCAAAACAACTTAATACGGAGATAGAAGTCTCAAAATTGGACATAAGTCCCATCAGTCACCTTCCATATATCGGTATCCACGTAGATGAGTTACGCATAAATGGAACTCAGGACTCAGATTTGATGCATGCCGAAAGCTTGGATTTATTTATAAACCCATTGGACTTATTTAAGGATCAGATGCAGATCAGTCGTTTTTTGATTTCTGATGGAACTATAAAAATCATTAAAACCGCGTCAGGATCATTTAATTACCAGATAAACGATAAGGCTCAAGAGCAAAGCTCCAGTGATCTAGATTTTCCGGATGTACAATTAAAAAATATTATCCTGATTTATGATGACCAAAAAGACAAAACTTTTTTCACCATTGGTTTGGGAGAATATCTTGGTAGCTTAAAAATTAATGATCATGGTTACACAGTCTCAGGAAAAGGAACGGGTCTATTAGATTCTCTAAAGCTTCAAAAGCAAACTATTTTTTATCAGGAGCCTATAGATTTTGATCTGGCAATCGAGGCTTTAGAAGACAAGATGACCATAAAGAAGTGCGTCCTCAAAGCTGCAGATAATACGCTAGAGATAACGGGTTATTTAGATGAGGAGATAGATGTCCGATCGGAACTTACTTTAGAGGATAAAAGCCAGCTGACAGCTTTTGTGGATTCTACTTATCTATCTTTATTACCAGATGATGTAAGTATTAAAACGGTCCATAGCGGATCTCTTAAGGAGCCACTTCATAAGATGATTGCTAGTGGATCGGGTATGCAACTGTCCGCAAATTTTAATGGAGAGATCGTAAGATTAGATGGTAAATATCTCTTGCCTAACGGATACAAGTATTTGCCGACAAACATAGAAATTGCCGAGGGTCAGTTCCATTTCGCTAATCTTAAATATAATGTAACTTCTAATGATCCGCTAAGGTCTATCACAGGATCGATTTCCGGAAAAAATATAGTAGTAAAAAAGGATAGCCTTACGGCGAATGTAGAGGTAAAAGAAATATTTGCAGATCAAGAAGGATTTGCGTTTAATGAATTAGAAATAGGGACAGGAGAGACCGATATTAATTTTAATGGAAATATTTTACATAAAGACAAAAGGCCTACAATAGAAGGAGTGTTATATTCTGATTTTACAAACCCTCATGATTTAATGCCATGGTTAGAGATTAATAGTGAATCGACCAATCAGGATTTTATTGATACCGAATTGACCGTAGAAATAAAAGAACTGTTATGGGATAAGTGGAAGTCTCGACTGGTGAAAAATAATCTAGTTGTAAAAAATAATATGCTTACATATGCCGCATACGTAGAAACGTGTGATGGTGATTTTTCTGTTAAAGGAACAGGAAGTCTTATGGCTCCTTACCGATTAAAAAGTGAGATAGAGTTTAAAGAAATAGATGTAAATGCCTTGCTGACTCAGTTTGATAATTTTGGGCAAGAAATGATTACAGATAAGAACCTGTATGGAACGATAAGAGGAGCAGCGTTATTAGATTTTATAGTCGATAAATCAGGAATGATCGATCCGCAAACATCTGTGGCTAAAATCGCTCTTAACGCTGATAAAGGAAAACTGGTAGATTTACAGCTATTACAAGATTTCTCTACTTATGTAGAGGCAGCGGAACTAGCGGATGTAAAATTTGAGTCCATGACTAATTATTTTGAATGGAAAAATAATAGGTTACAGATACCAGTCCTTTATATCAAAAATAACGCAGCTAATTTTTTGATCTCTGGATATCATGATGTAAATAATCGCTTTGCATATAACCTGCAGTTAAATGCTGGAGAGGTCATTGCAAAAAAACTAGGCAAGAAAAATAAAGCTAAGCGCAAAGGATGGTGGAATATGTATTATTACGTACATGGATTTCCAAATGACTTTAAAGTAGAATCTAATAAAAAGCTGGTTCAGAGAAATATCGAGGATAGTTTTTTAGATAAGGAAAACATTTTTTTTGATATGATAAAAACCTTTGGGTATAATGATATATTAGATCATATAGAAGAGTGGGAGGACGTCCCTGAGTATTACGATAATTGAGTAGACTCTTTTCTAACTCCGATCATGACCATGACAGATAAACATAAGAAGAAGAATGACCCCAGTTTATCGGTTTCTATTAAGTCGTTCATTAGCAGTAAAGCTGCTAATATTACTACTCCTAAAACACATGACATAATAATACTTTTCTCTTTTTTAAGCCTCAGCCGATGATATAAATGTTCACCATATAATATCACAAAGACAAATAGCACCACGACGATAATCAGCCCCAATACACCTTGCTCCACGAGAGACATAAAGTAGTAATTATGGATTCCAGACTTGTCTGGATTATCACTTACATAAGTACGAAAGCTGGATAATGTGTAATCTTTGTAAAAAGGATAAAAGCATCCCGGCCCAAAACCTAAGAGAGGTCTATCTTTGACCATTTGTAATCCTGCCACCCATCGATATACTCTTTCCATCGTAGAGATATCCTCTAATTTATAAGTCGCTTCTATCAGATTATCAAATTTTACATGGGTAACTGTTTTTTTATAATCTGGAGCAAAATCCAAATATTTATTTTTTTCTACGAGTGAGTTCACTGCTACGGCTCCGATAATCAGGGATGCGATTGCAGCATATTTTGCAAGTCTATAATGTACGATAAAGTAGGCACCGATGGCAATGAAAACACAGCCGATTGCGGCCCGAGTATAGGTAAAATAAATGGCAGTTATAAACAAAGTAAGCAGAGCTAACCATGATTTTTTATGGGTAGAGAACTTTAAAAAATGCCAGATAAAAGGAACAAGTAAAACGAGCAATGCCGCGTAGATCACATGATTTCTAAAAATAGGATGTGCTGCCTTATTGATCGCTTTAAAAGTAAAACCCATCATTCCGTGCTTAATCATTATGATGATCATAGCAACACTGGTAGAAGCGATCAGAACCTTAAAAACAGTCTCTATGTGTTTAGTGCTTTTTAAAAAGTAAAAAGGTAGAAAGAAGAACGGTATGACGTACCAGCTTTTTGCTAAGAGATATTTAAACGAGATTAAAGGTATCTGAGAAAATAGAGCAGTAAAAAAAATCCAGCCTAATTGTATGATCATTAAGATGGTAATCGGATGTTTTAGATATCGTATTTCTATCTCATTAAATTTATAAATACACAAAACAATAGCGATACCTGAGAGTAATAATGCGATGGGTTCAGTCGGCAGATCGGTACCTAGACCATTAGGCATAAAAATTTCTATAGAGAATGGTGCGATCGCAAAGAACAATAAAAATATCATTTTGGGATCAGCGATTGTAACATAAAACCCTAAGAGTAATATAGGTAATAACAATATATAGTACATCTCAGTAGCAACAGCTAGTCCGCCAGAAAGTAATACAAACAAGCTAAAAATCCAGTAGGTTTTTTCGATAGTTATATCTGTTGGATTAGATAAAAGCCTAAGCATTGTTTTTAATTTTTTGCCAGTCTACTTTTCTATAACTCTCTAAAAGTATCACGCCGATAACAGAAAAAATGAAGGTAACAAAGCAGATACCGATAACTATAATTGATCTTTTAGGTCTAGATTTAACGATAGGTACTTCGCCTTTTTCTATCACATGGATCCCGTTAAACGGTGTATTGTATGTGGCTTGCAGCTGTTTAAATCTTTCTTTATCTAAACTCAGCTGTTTTATCATATCATTTTGCTCGTACTTTAGATTAGTAACATCTGCTAAACCTTCATTAAACAAGGTTACTTTTTCCGTAACGGATGAGAATTGTTTTTCTAAACCTTCTATTGTAGCGTTTAGGAAGATAATAGAGTCTTGCATGTTATTGTAAGACTTATATACCTTTAAACGAGCTTTTTTATCGTTTAGGTTTGATGAGGCTTTCGCCAATAATTCAGCGTAAACTTTTCCTTGGGCTTCTGTATTGTAGACGCCATATTTTTTTCTTGTTTTGTATAGACTATCTGATAATAGCTTAACGAATTTGTTTTTTTCTTGAATATTAGATTTGTATGTTGTCAATAACTGTTGCTGACTTTCTTTGATAAGACGTTGAGATATTTCATTGATTTTATCTCTAGCGTCATTAGTAATTTTCGCTGCCAAAGCAGGATCCTTATCTTCCACTGATAACTGTAATGCCCCAAATTTAGTTTTAAGGGTTTTATACATTTTGTTAAAACGCTCCTTTATTTTAAATGGTCCTTTTTTGCTTTTTGGGTCTATGTCATAATGCTCATAGAGATTATATTTAGAGATTAAGTAATCTACTACTTCACTCGAACTAGAGATAGAAAAAAGCCTGTCTAGGTCTTCTTCTTCACCATAAAAATCTTTGTCAGATTCTATTGGACCCAGAGGACTAGGTTTAGCTAGGTCTGGACTAGCGGCATAAAACACAGTCGTTGATTGATAATAATTAGGTAGTAGTAAAGAACCGATAATACTTAGGATACCAGCTATAACGCAAGTTAGGATGATATTTTTTCTCCACTTATAGAGTATGGCGATAATACCCAGTAGGTTGTCGTTTTGATTCATGCTTTTTAGAAGCTTTCTTTTTTTAAACAGCTCCGCAATGTACTATCTAAATAGCTGACGGATAAACTGTAAACGTACTATTCCTAGCAAAAATGATACTAGAATACCTAATAACACGGAAAATGACATTTCTATTACCCATGGCCATTCTAAGAATGATTGTATTAAATAAAATATTGTAGCACTGCTAGTCAGATATACGATGAGGTTAATTACTGTATTTAGTTTGATTTTCCAATTCAGATCCTGCACAGATATAAATACCAATCCGATTAATACGATAACTTGAGTGGCTAGTGTTGACCACGCTGCTCCGAGAGCAAAATACCTAGGGATCAAAAATAGATTTAAACTCCAGTTGATTATAATTCCTAAACCATAGATGATATTAAGCTTTCTTAAATTCCCTTTAGCCGTTATCATAGATCCAAAAATGTACGCAATCGAAATGGCAGTAAAGCAAAACATGAGTATACTAAAAACACGAGCGTAATAATCATTTGCATCGATGTATAGCCAGTGCATAATGTCATAGGAATAAAATATACCACTTAGAGAGGCGAGTCCGACTACAACTGTGAGTAGAGACAGGGACGTTATGGCTAGATCGTTTTGTTCTGATGTTACTTTGATATGAGCAAACATAGGAAGTAACAAGGTTGCAAAAAGAAATCCGATCATATTTAAGGCGTCCATAATCCTATAACCTGCAGCATATATACCTGCTTGCATTCCATTATCATCTAGTAATCGTTCCAGCATCACTCCATCCATACGGGTATATAGATTCATCAGCAATAAAACAATCGCAAACGGCAACGATTTTTTTACTAATAAGAAGAGATAAGGAAAAGAAATTTTAATTCTTAATGTTCCTTTTTTATAACGGAGATAAATATAAGCGAATACTAAAGTGATCCCTAACGCCACGATTTGAGCATATAAAAAGTGATCAATCGTAAAGAACCATTTATTTGCTGAGAAATATAAGAGCCACCCTAAAATAAATACTAAAAGCAGTTTATCAAGGGCAGAGAAAACACTATCTATTCTATAATATCCCAAAGCAGAAATATTGCCTCTGATAAAGAGTAGAAAAGAAAGGAGAATAATTTGTACCCCGATTAGAAGAAGTAACCTAAAGCTTTCTAACGGGAACCCAAGAACAAAAAACCCAACTATAAGGATAAAGTAAAACATTACTGTAAGGATTACTTTTGACCCTAGAATAGAAGAAAATTCAGTAGTAAATCGTTTTCTATCAGAGGCTATATATTGAGAATTATAATTTTGTATTCCGAAGTCTAGTAAGAATTGTAGTAAAAAAGAGAAGTTAAATAGTGCAAAATATACCCCAAAAACTTCAGGACCTACTCTATTTTGGACCTCTGTGTCAATTAACAAAACATAAATTGGTTTTATTAATAGGTTTAAACCCAATATTAAAAACAGGTTGGAAAGAAATTCTTTATTCATCAGAAGCGAATATCGTTATAAACAATCGATGCATATATGTTAAAGTCTAGAAAAACATATTACGATTTTATGTAATATGTTTTTTATTGCATTATATTTGATTTCATTTTACACAAACGAGTTTAACATTTATCTCCTTTACTACACAACCACCCAAAAGCAGGTTAAATCATTAATTATTTATAATGAAAGGGAGATTTATCTGCTGCATAGCCTTTATAGGTGTTATGCTTTTATCGTTTACGAACCCAGAACAAGATTGGTTCAGTAATAGTAGTGTCAAAACAGAGGTTTTTAAAAAATCTATTGCATCTACTTTAGAATCCAAAAGTCTTTTGGCGTTTAACATCGATTGTATCGACGTAGATATCGATTGTTTTAGTGATATAGGAAGCGTTGAGCCGACTGTAGGCGAAACTAATTGTGATGAAGTCGTTACATTCAGTATGGGGTCTCCCCAATATTCTCCTTTTTTATCTATGGGTAGTCCGGAGTTGTGTCCTGGTGCCGTTTATGTGGTAATGTGGACAGGTACTCAAACTTGTGATCCTGGAGGTCCATTTGAGGAAACTTTTACCGCAACTTGCGAACAAGTAAATACGCTTTTAGGAGGTGCAGCGACAACAATAACTTGTCCCGCTGATGCAACCGTAAGTTGCTTTAGTGATATTGCCGAAGGAACGCCGACGGTAGACTCTAATTGTGATGTAGGTTTTACAGTATCAACTGTAGGACCTGTTCTAGTTTCTGGAATGGCAAATTGTGATGGTGCTATTTATGAAATAGAATATACTGTAACTGATGACTGTGGCGATACTGCGATGTGTACGCAAACGTACACTTTAGAATCAGCTAACCCTACTATTGCATGCCCAGCAGACATGGTAATAGAGTGTGGATCTGATACTTCTTCCGATTCCACTGGCGAAGCAACGGCAACAGCCTCATGTGGAAATGGTGTAACGATTACACAATCAGATGTTTCTGTTCCGGGCTGTGGAAATACAGAAACCATAACAAGAACATGGACGGCTACAGATGATTGTAACGGTGTATCAACATGTGTACAGATTATTACTGTAACGGATTTGACTTTGCCGTTAATAAATTGTCCTGCAGATACAGCAGTAGAATGTGGAGATGATACAAGTAGTGCAGCTACAGGATTAGCTACAGGAACAGATAATTGCGGTAATGTAATGATTTCGGAGAGTGACGATGTGGACATGACACCATGTGGAAATACAGAAATAATAACAAGAACTTTTACTGCTACGGATGAATGTGGTAACACGTCGACTTGTCAACAAATAATAACAGTTAATGATTTTACACCTCCTGCAATAACATGTCCTGCAAGTACTACAGTGGAATGCGGGGGTGATACTTCTAGTGCATCTACAGGAGTAGCAACAGGAACAGATGGATGTGGAACAGTATCAATTTCTAGTTTTGACACAGTAATAGATCAGTGTGGAAATTCAGAAACAATATCTAGAACATGGATTGCAACAGATGAGTGCGATAATTCTTCAGTATGTACTCAAACCATAACGGTAAGTGATACCACACCTCCAGTTATAGCGTGTCCTGCAGATACTACGGTGGAATGTGGAGATGATACTTCTAGTGCGTCTACAGGCTTAGCGACAGCCACAGATGGTTGCGGAGGAGTATCCATTACTCAGAACCAATCAGTAGATACTACTCCTTGTGGAAATACAGGTGTGATCACAAGAACATGGACAGCGACAGATGACTGTGGTAATACAGCCACATGTACCCAAATAATAACAGTTGAAGATAATACGGCTCCAGTAATTACATGTCCAGCTAATGTTTCAGACTTGGAGTGTACAGATGCTCTTCCAGCAGGCTATACCACTCCTAATGATTTTATAGCAGGAGGAGGAATGATTACGGAAGGCTGTGGAGTAACAACTGTCAGTTTTGTTGATGATATAGACCCATCTACATTTAGTTTTTGTACCGGAACTGATTTAGTAGTTACACGTACATATACAGTTACAGATCTTTGCGGAAACGCTTCTACTTGTAATCAGACATTTACGTTTATTGCAGATACAGATGCTCCAATGATCGATTGTACCGTAGTAAATGATATGACCTTTGAGTGTGGTACTCCTAATTTAGATCAAGATATTCAAGATTGGTTAGCCGCTCAAGAAGCTGCCATATTAGCAACAGCTACAGATAATTGTAATGGTGCCATCTCTGCTTCTAATAATTATATAGTAGGTGTTTATCCAAGTGAAAAAAGCTGTGGTAATCCGAATATGGGTTTAGTTATTACTTTTACAATTGAGGATCAGTGTGGAAATTCTGCAACTTGCTCAGGAGCTATAATTTTAGAAGACACAACACCTCCATTGGTAGATTGTAGTTCTATAGATATGGAATTGGTTTTAGAGTGTGGAACTAATTATCAATCCTTGATTAATTCTTGGATAGCTCAAGTGGAAACAGATATTTTAGACTCTCCTTCAACAATAGACAATTGTACTGGTGCATTAACGGTTAGTAATAATTTTGTTTCAGGTACTACACCACCTACCGACTGTGATGGCAATCCAAATAATGGATTGATGATCGAAGTTGTAGTAAGTGATTGTTGTGGAAATATGTCTCCTCCTTGTATTGGTCTTGTTGTAGTTGATGATACAACAGATCCAGTAATTACATGTCCAGCAAGTGTAACAGTAGAATGCGGAGAAGACACAAGTAGTGCAAGCACAGGACTAGCGACAGCGACAGATGGTTGTGGTGGCGTAACGATAACAGAGAGTGATGCAGTGGATACGACACCATGTGGATTGACAGAAACCATAACAAGAACATGGACGGCAACGGACGACTGTGGAAACACCTCGACTTGTGTACAGACGATCACAGTAACAGATACAACAGATCCAGTAATTACATGTCCAGCAAGTGTAACAGTAGAATGTGGAGAAGACACAAGTAGTGCAAGCACAGGATTAGCGACAGCGACAGATGGTTGTGGCGGCGTAACGATAACAGAGAGTGATGCAGTAGATACGACACCGTGTGGATTGACAGAAACCATAACAAGAACGTGGACGGCGACGGACGACTGTGGAAACACCTCGACTTGTGTACAGACGATCACAGTAACAGATACAACAGATCCAGTAATCACATGTCCAGCAAGTGTAACAG
>CALLXF010000086.1 GCA_938015805.1 uncultured Saprospiraceae bacterium
GTATTTCAAACTTTCTCTCGGAACGGTATGGAAAGGAGCTAGAAGTAGTTAGAAATTTACCCTTTAGAGATCTAGAAGATTCTGGTTTATCAGATGTAAAGATTACATCTGATTTATCTGCAACTTCCGTAAATAATAATACATCTTATCTTTTATATCAAGGAGTACTTAATCAAGGGAGAGGATTAGAAGCCTTAATCAAATCGATGCATAATATCCCGGATATACCATTATGGATAGCGGGTGATGGAGATATTAAAAAAGATCTGGAAGCTCTGGTCTTGCAAGAATCTTTAACTGGTCGTATACGTTTTTTAGGAAAATTGGCTCCAGCCAAACTAAAAGAAATTACGAATAACGCCGCGATTGGTTTTAATCTTTTAGATCCTAATAATAAGAATTACTATTATTCTTTAGCCAATAAATATTTTGATTATATGATGGGTGGTATACCTAGTATATCGATGAATTTTCCAGAGTATGCAATGATACATAACGATATACCTTTTTCTGTTTTAATCGACACATTAGAGGAAAAAGAAATCGTCGATGCTACACTGAGTCTATTAAAGAATAAAAAGAAGTATAAAGAAATTCAAGCTAACTGTGTCTTAGCAAGCCAAAAATATAATTGGCAAACAGAAGAAAAGCAGTTGCTTGAATTTTATGAAAATGTACGGATCAAACCATAATTCATTTATCTATTTTGTGATACCTTCTAAATCTAAGAAAAACGCATACTCCATTGCAGTCTCTCTATATCTTTTAAATCTTCCTGATGCTCCACCATGCCCAGCAGACATATCACAGTGCATCAGTAAGGGATTATCACCAGATTTCTGATCTCTTAATTTTGCAACCCATTTTGCAGGTTCCCAGTATTGAACTTGTGAGTCATGATAGCCTGTGGTCACGAGCATAGCAGGGTAGTCCACATTGGTTACATTGTCGTAAGGCGAATAAGACTTCATATATTCGTAATATTCTTTATCATTAGGGTTTCCCCATTCGTCATATTCCCCAGTGGTGAGAGGAATAGATTCGTCTAGCATCGTTGTGACTACATCTACAAACGGTACCGCAGCGATTACTCCATTCCATAGATCTGGTCGCATATTGATAATCGCTCCCATCAGTAATCCTCCTGCACTTCCTCCCATCGCATAAAGACTGTTAGGAGAGGTAAATTTGTTTTCTACTAAGTATTCTCCACAGTCGATAAAATCTGTAAAGGTGTTTTTCTTTTTAAAGAATTTTCCGTTTTCGTACCAGTCTCTTCCCATTTCCTGACCACCTCTTATATGTGCAATGGCAAAAGCAAAGCCTCTGTCCAATAACGATAATCTAACGGAAGAAAAATAAGGATCCATGCTATTACCATAAGAGCCATAGCCATAAAGTAGACAGGGCCCGTTACCATCTTTTTTATACCCTTTTTTGTAAACGATCGAGATAGGAACTTTAGCTCCGTCTCTAGCTGTAGCCATTAATCTTTCTGAAGCATACTCGTCAGAGTTAAAATCTCCAACCACTTCTTGTTGCTTTAGAAGGGTCATCTCTTTAGTTCCCATATCGTAATCATAGGTACTATTTGGGGTAGTAAGAGAAGTGTACCCTAATCTAAGTATATCCGTGTTAAAATCTATGTTAGTTGTAGTATAAGCTAGATAGGCATCATCATTAAATTTTATATAATGCTCGTCTCCTTTCCATGGTCTTACTCGCAACTGAGTAATACCGTTTATTCGCTCTGAGAGCACCATATAGTTATTAAAAATATCCATACCTTCTAGTAGGACATCATCTCTATGAGCTATTACATCTGTCCAGTTTTCTTTAGAGGTTTGTCCTTCTGGTGTGCTCATGAGTTTAAAATTCTTAGCTCCGTCTTTATTCGTAGATATATACCATTTATCCTCGTAATGAGAAATACTATATTCTAGTTTTCTTTCTCTAGGATGGAACATAGTAAAAGGCTCATTAGGCGTATCAGCATTTACATATTTATACTCATTAGATAAAGTAGAGTAAGAACCGATTATGATATATTTTTTTGATTTTGTTTTGTAGACAAATGTTCCAAAAGTCTCATCTACTTCATGAAAAACCTCTACGTCCTGAGAGCTTGGGGTTCCGAGTACATGCTTAAATATTTTATAAGCTCTTAGGGCAGCATCCTTACGTGTGTAGAATAAAGTTTTGTTATCATTTGCCCACGTTACTCCTCCCGTCGTGTTTTCGATCACATCAGCAAGCATTTCTCCTGTCTCGAGATTTTTAAATTTGACATTATAGATTCTTCTGCTTAGTGTATCCTCTCCATAAGCAAGGATTTTATTATCCGGACTTACTGTTCTGCTTCCTACAGCATAGTAGTTTTTTCCTTCAGCTAGTTCGTTTACATTAAGCATTACTTCCTCTTTATTATCGAGGCTTTCTTTTTTACGACTATGGATTGGGTATTCTTTTCCTTCTTCATATCGAGTAATATAGTAGTAACCATTTTTGCGATAAGGGACAGACATATCTGTTTGCTTTATCCGGCCTACGATTTCGTCATAAAGCTTTTCTTGTAAGTCTTTAGTATGACCGAGCATCTCTTCTTTGTAGGCATTTTCAGCGTTGAGATAGTCTACTACAGCTTGAGTTTGCTCATCCGGTTCTTTTGCGTTTTTTTGCTCATCTGATAATTTCATCCAGTAGTAATTATCCGTTCGGATATCACCGTGTTTTTCCAGTTGTTCTGGAAGCTTTCTAGCGATAGGAGCTTCTATTTCTTTCTTCATCAGTAATTTACTGGGGGCTTTGGTCATTGGTTTTGGATTATCGTTACAAGAATATATTATAGTCATAAGACATACACAAAATAAAGGGAAGATGGACATTCTCATAATATGAAGTATTAGTATACAATAAAATTAATATTATAATTATACCTTTCAGAAATACTAGCACTAGATTTGAAAACGATACAGCCGTCTTATAAGACTATTCTAGGTGTTGCAGTTCCTTTAATGCTTGGGAGTGCTGCGCAGCAAATCATTGTACTTAGTGATAACGTATTTTTGTATCATGCGAGTCTCGAGGACTTCGGGGCAATTGCTTTGGTCGGTGTTTTTTACTTAATGATCGCCTCCATTGGCTACGGATTCTCTAGAGGTGGTCAGATTCTTATTGCTCGTAGATATGGAGAAGAATCCATGACGGCGGTAGGATTTAATTTTTACACATTACTGGTTTTTCAGTTTTTACTTGCCTTGATTTTTTTTCTAATCTTGCAGTTTTGGGCTGATGATATTTTCTATTATTTTATTCAGTCAGAGGATATCTATCAGCGTACTTTAAAATACATTTATCCGAGATCTTACGGGATATTTTTTAGTTATCTAGGATGTGCGATGATTGCTTTATACACAGGTATTGCTAAGACTAGATTTATCGTAATCGATACTTTGATATTGGCTTTCGCCAATGTCATACTCAACTATATATTTATTTTCGGGAAATTCGGAATAGAGCCGATGGGTATTAGGGGAGCTGCTTGGGCAAGTACGATTGCAGAGATGATCGCCTTTATTTGTTTTGTGATATATATGCTTAGGGATGATGTTATCCGATCGCTAAGAATATTTAAAAAACCAAAATTCGATTACAAACTCGTCTCGGCAATGTTTAATCTGTCCAGTCCTATTGTTATACAGTCTATGATCGGCCTGGGTAGTTGGTTTATTTTCTTTTCCATGATAGAACAATTTATGGGAGAGATTCCCTTAGAAATATCAAATCTTGGACGGAACGTATATTTGATACTGTCGATACCAACTTGGGGTTTTGCAGCAGGGCTAAATACGCTCGTCAGTAATATGATGGGGCAGCAAAGACCTAAGGCGGCTCTTACGGTTATGTATAAATCAGGAAGTCTATGTTTTATAGTTACGATGCTGATCTCTATTCCTGTCTGCCTGTTTCCTGAGTTTTTCTTATCGCCGTTATTTGGTGGGGAAAATTCTCTTTTGATTACAGCATCTATGCCATTGCTTAAAGTGCTAATTTTATTATTGGCGTTGTTTAGTATAGGGTCTATTTTTATGAATGGTGTAATAGGGGCAGGGGCTACGCCGCTTGCTCTCAAGATCCAGATTTTAGCAACTATTCTCTATCTTAGTTTTGCGTACTATGTCCTTTCCTATTTAAAATGGGAGGTCCATGAAATCTGGTTTGCGGAAGTCCTTTATTGGGGCTTTATATTAGGTTATTCGCTATATGTTATCTTATCAAAAAAGTGGATCAGGACGCAGGTTTAAAGATCAAGAAAACTCAGTCACATCAAATAAAATTATATTGATAAATTGGATATATTTGCCCTCTGAATGAGACTGAAGAAGCTAGAAATAAAGGGTTTTAAAAGTTTTGCCAATGCAACGGTACTTAACTTTAACGAAAACGTAGTAGGCGTAGTAGGTCCTAATGGGTCAGGTAAATCTAATATCGTCGATGCTATAAGATGGGTACTGGGTGAGCAAAAAGGAAAAGAACTGCGATTAGATAATAAATCTGACGTTATTTTTAATGGAGCCAGCACAAAAAAACCTGCAGGGGTAGCTCAGGTTTCTATTACCTTTAGTAATACTAAGAACTTATTACCTACTGAATATAACGAAGTAAAACTTTCTAGATACTTATACAGGAACGGAGATAGTGAATATCATCTTAATGGTGTAAAGTGTAGGCTTAAGGATATCCATAATCTACTTATTGATACAGGAATCGGATCTAATTCTTACGCGATTATCGCCCTAGGAATGGTAGAAGATATTCTCAAGGATAAAGACCATGCCCGCCGTAAAATGTTTGAGCAGGTTTCTGGCATATCAAAATATAAAAAGCGTAAAAAAGAGACGCTTAATAAGCTTAATAGTACAACAGAAGATTTAGATAGAGTAGAGGATTTACTATTCGAGATAGAGGGAAATATGAAGACCCTCGAGAAGCAGGCAAAGCGTACAGAAAAATACTTTCTTTTCAAAGAGGAGTATAAAGAGAAGAGTATCGAATATTCTTTTCTTTCTATGAAAGATCTCAGAGAAAAACATCAAAATTACGAAGAGCAAATCGCCAAAGATTTAGATGATTACAGAGCACTAGAAATAAAAATATCTCAAGAGGAAGCTAATTTAGAAAACGCTAAGAAAAACCAACTTGAAGAGGAACAAAGCTTATCTGAAAAGCAAAAAGAAGTAAACCTTTTAGTCAGTGACATCAGAGATAACGAGGCTAAAAAAGAACTTCTAAAACAAGAGCTACAATTTAAAGAGGAGTCAGTAAAGAATAGTCAGACTACAGTAGAACGGAACAAACCACTACTCGATAATCTGACAAAAGAACTAGGAGATAAAGAAGGTGGTATTACAACGCTTAGAGAACAAATAGAGAGATTAGAAATAGAGTTTAAAGATGTCAGTACTAATCAAGAAAAAGTAAAACTGGCGTATCAGGAATCTAAAGATTTATTCGATTCGGCTACAGCCGAAAAACAAAAACTAGAAGAACAGTTTTTTGAAAAGCAAAAAGACAATGCTGTCCTAAATAATAGGAAAACAGTATACCTTAAAGATATAGAGCAGTTAGATACGGAGTTATCTAATTTTAATGCTCAGTTTTCAGGTTTCGAGAAGGAATTAAACGAATTAGTTTCCAAAGAATCCTCTACAAAAACAGAGGTAGATGAGATCATTCAAAAAAAGGAATCGCAAAAGGAACAGTTGGATAAGCTCCAGGGTTCTAAGATGATTGCAGAGGAAGGACTAGCAAAACTGACAAGAACATTGGACGCAAAGTCCAACGAACAAAATCTGCTGAAATCGATGATAGATAGCTTAGAAGGCTATCCTGAGTCGATCAGATATCTTGCAAAAAACTGGGATAAAAAAGTACCGGTTCTCTCAGATCTACTAGATGTAAAAAAAGAATTCCGTGGTATTATCGAGCATTTTTTAGAGCCATATCTTAACTACTTTGTAGTAGAAAATGTAGCTGAGGCAGCTAAAGCAATAGAGATTTTAGGGAAATCGCAAAAAGGAAAAGCTCATTTTTTTCTTTTAGATAAAATTGCCAAACTAGATAGGCGTACCAGTTCTGCTGTAGGAAAACCAGCTGCAAATGTCATTACTGTAGATGCTAAGTATCAGAAGATCGTAGATTATTTACTCGGTAATGTTTACCTATATGATGGACATTTTACAGATGACCTCATTGCAGATAATAGTGATATTATTTATCTCTCTACTAATGGGACATACGTAAAAAGAAAGCTCAGTGTATCTGGAGGATCGGTAGGCCTGTTTGAAGGTAAGAAGATAGGACGTAAAAAAACACTGGAGAACCTTACAAAGGAAATCTCTAAATTACAAAAGGATAAAGAAGCCGCAGAAAAGGACTTACAAGAAATCGGAGATAAAATAACGGAGTTACGTAAAGAGTCTTATGAAGAACAAAAACAACTTAAGGAAAGAGAATTAAATCAGCTTTCTCAGCAGCTTGTAGCAATCCGTACTAAACGTAATAGTCTAAAGGAAAGTCTAGAGTCGATAGAAGGAAAAAAGAATCGTATCACAGCAGAAATCGAAAATGTAGAGTCACAGATTCTATTAAATACGCAAGAGATATCTAGTATAGAAAGCTCTAAAGCTAATTTTGCAAATACTAAGTCTGATCCTGATCAGTTAGATCTACTTGCACAACAACTCAGTGAGCAATCCAGAGTTTTTAATGAGAAAAATATCCAGTTAATCCAGAAAAAATCTGAGCTAGAAAATCTACAAAACGATATCAGATTTAATCGTAATCGTATTGCAGAACTAGAATCGAGATTAAAAGAATCTACTGATGGAATCGATGGTAACAAAGAAGCAATCCATAAATTAAAAGAGGAGATAAAAGCTTTAGAGGAAACGCTTAATAAGTTATATGCCTCGAGAGATGCTTCTAAATCTTCCCTTGGAGAATTTGAACAAGCCTATTACTCTAAGAGAAATGCGATAGGAGACACTGAGGATGCAATAAGAGCTCAAAATAGAAAACTACAACAAACTCAGATACATATAAATCAGCAGAAGGATAAGTTTAATGAGGTGAAATTCCAAATGGGATCGGTAGGAGAACGATTAAAAATCGAATTCGAGGTGGAGCTGTCTGATGTCTTGAAAATGGAGTTTGAGGAAGAGCAAAATTTATCTGAGCTAAAAGAGCGAGTAGAAAAGCTTAAAAAGAAAATACATAACTACGGTGATATAAATCCCATGGCCGTCGATGCTTATAATACGATGAAGGAACGTCATGATCTAATCTCAGGTCAGCGTAATGATATACTAGAGGCCAAAGAATCTTTGATGGCCACAATCGCAGAAATAGAAGATAGTGCAAAGGAATTATTCCTTACCACGTTCTACAAGGTTAGAGAAAACTTTATACGAGTATTTAGAAGCCTGTTTGGAGAAAATGATTCCTGTGATCTGATTTTGTTAGATGAAGAAAATCCACTAGAATCAGGTATCGATATCATTGCGAGACCAAAAGGAAAAAGGCCATTGTCGTTAAGTCAGTTATCGGGTGGAGAGATGACTCTTACTGCGACTGCATTACTTTTTGCATTCTATTTACAGAAGCCTGCACCGTTCTGTATTTTCGATGAGGTGGATGCTCCTTTAGATGATGCAAACGTCCTTAAGTTTAATAATATCATCCAAGAGTTTTCTAAAGATTCACAGTTTGTAATCGTTACGCATAACAAGACGACAATGGCGGAAGTGGATGTACTATATGGTGTTTATATGCAAGATATGGGAGTGTCAGGAGTGAGTCCTGTAGATTTCCGGAACATGAAGCATGATCCAATCTTGAGTAATATCAATTAACTTTTAAAAGTAGGGGAATAAAAAAAGGCTCGAAAATTTCTTTTCAAGCCTATCTCGTTGGTTTTAACAGTTGATTACTCAACACCACCATTAGTTCAAATATGATGCCAAATCGTAATATGTCTTTTGTAAATAGTAGCAAAAATCAGACACTAAGTGCCTTGATAATATTTAAAATCTAAATCCTGCATTGAGGATTAGTCGGGCAGCGGCATTATTAAAAGAGTAGGGCGTGTCATCTACAGTTATGTGGTTTCCAAATTTAGATAAGTTCCCCTCGTAATTGATATCTATTCTTATTTTCCACGCATCGATACCGATTCCTGCTTGGTATCCATAATTTGCTTTTTCAAATTTACTTTGATATCCTTTTATATCGATAAGATCAGAGGCGGAGTCTATAATTAGATGAGCTACTCCACCTGCATGGATTCTAAAAAAGCCCATTTTATATCCGAGTAAAACAGGAATATCGAGACTGGTAAAAGATTCGTTTTTAAATGATGTGATGACTTCTCCGTTTTGGATCTCTGATAACTGATAAGTTACCTTAGAAGAATTTATAAAGCCAGCCGGTTCTAGGTAAAAACCAAAGGCAGAAAGCCGCATATACAATCCTAAGTGAACCCCATAATCCGCCTCTTGGAAAGCTAGATTTAATTGTTCTTCATCGCTAGTAATAAGATTTATAGAATCACTTACAAGTTGTGTAGAGTTGATGCCGACCTTAACCCCCATTTCAAATTGAGCTGAAATGGAACCATTTAATAGAAAACTGAGTATTATTATTAAGAGACCCTTATTCATAAATACTTTAGTGTGATAATCACCACAAAGATAATAGCTAAATAATTGACAAACATAACGCCATAATTTAGTATTGATTATTGTTTTCAGTTTCTTTGTGCCAAAATCTAGGGTAAACCCTTAACAATGCCGATAACAGAAGTAGAATTTGTAGCCAGTTTTAAGGATGTAGACACTTGCCCAAGGACTCAATTGCCAGAATATGCATTTATAGGTAGGTCTAATGTAGGGAAATCCACCTTGATTAATCTTCTCACCGGTAGGAAGAAACTAGCAAAGGTTTCCTCTACACCGGGTAAAACCCAATTGATCAATTACTTTAAAGTTGATGATTCTTGGTTTTTAGTGGATTTACCTGGATATGGTTATGCTCAGATATCTAAGAAGAGGAGAGACGAATGGAAAAAAATGATCGATGCATACTTAATTGAGAGAGAAAATTTAGCTTGCATCTTTCTATTGATCGATTCTCGCATCCCTTTGCAAAAAATAGATTTAGAGTTTATGAATTTTTTAGGAGGGGCTCAGTTGCCTTTTGTGCTAGTGTTTACAAAAATAGATAAGATAAAAGGGAAGAGTAGCGATGAAAACGTGGAAAACATTCGCATGGCAATGCTAGAACACTGGGAATCCTTACCTCAACATTTTATGACCAGTGCTACCAAGAAAACTGGCTCAAAAGAGATTATCGAATTTATAGAGAATCTTAACAATAATAACTAACTTTTCAGGCTGATTTAAATACACCTTGTCGATTAGAAAGAAACATATAATAGAAGATGTTAAAGAATGGCCGATTTATAAAATCAGCCAAAATAGGCATCAGTTTGTTCAAGATATAAACGAGCATGTCTATGAGCAGCTCAGTAAAAATCATGCTTCAAATTTTGAGGCATTACTTGAAAAAACAGTTTATCTAGAAAAGATTCGAGTAAGGACTAATCCATGGAAAGTAGATCCACCAGATGAAGCAAAATATTGGAAAAGTGTTTCTCAAGAGATTAAAAAATCATCACTAGCAGAGGATAAGCAATACTTTAATCAGGAACTCGTAAAGCGGATCATAAATAGATACAGTGAGGAAATAGTGAGTTCGTTTAAAGTAAAGACTTATCGGTTTGCACTTGTTTTTTTAACCAAGTTATTCCGTCGAATACTTAATACATTTACTGGAAAAGGAAACCGATTTTACTGGGGAAGCAAAAAGGATTTATATAACAGGTTGCATATTACAGGAAATGTAGATGAGGCACGAGCGTTATTTGAGAAGGGAACTGTGGTTGTAGTTCCTACGCATTTTAGTAACCTTGATTCTGTTATGATGGGGTATATTTTAGATCGGATGGTAGGTTTTCCGTCGTTTGCTTATGCAGCTGGTTTAAATTTATTTGATTCGGAAATAACAGCTTATTTTATGAATCGTCTCGGAACTTACAGAGTTGATAGAAGGAAGAAAAATCCCATATACCTGGAGTGCCTCAAAGCAGTAACTAGCTTGTCTTTACAAAATGGAGTAAACAATATTTTTTTTCCAGGCGGAACTCGTTCTAGATCAGGAAGTATAGAAAAGAAATTAAAACTAGGACTACTGGGGTCAGTCGTACAAGCTCAGCGGGCAAATTTTGAAAACGGCAAGGACGAAAAAGTATTTATAGTTCCTATTATTGCGGCTTATCCATTTGTACTAGAAGCTAAAAGCCTGATTAATAATTATCTCAGGTCTACAGGAAAGGAAAAATATATCCATTCTAGAGATGATCTTTCTATGTATAAAAAGACCTATAGGTTTATAAAAAACTTATTCGGAAAAGGATCAGAAATTTATCTTACTATAGGCGAGCCCATGGATGTCATGGGTAATAATGTTAACGAAAACGGAGAGAGTGTAGATGAGAGAGGATCGCTAATAAAGCTAAAAGATTATTTTTTATCCTCTGAAGGAGAAGTAGAAAATAATCCGCAAAGAGAATCTGTCTACACAAAAATATTAGGCGAAAAAATCATAGATAATTTCTATAAGCACAATACGGTTTTATCATCTCATTTTATTGCTTTCTTGGCATTTCAGTATTTTCTAAAAACTAACAGTGATCTGAGCCTTTATAATCTACTCAATGTAAAGGTAGAAAGTGTTTTAATTCCTCAGGAAGTTTTTAAATCGATCGTAGAGCAAGCAAGAACATATTTAAATAAACTGGAAGAGAAAGGAGAGATAAGCTTAAGTAGTGATCTGCGACTAGAGACTGCGGAGTTGATAAAAAGTGGTGTTGCTAAAGTTGGTGTTTTTCATCCGCAAAAGACGCTCTATATGGACAAATATGGTAATATAAGAACAGAAGATTTAAAACTATTATATTATTATCATAATCGTATGGAAGGCTATGACTTAGAACAAAAAATAGATTGGTCGGTTATTAATACGGTTGACACCGAAATTTAAAGGCTTAAAAGAAAGGCAATTTGATATTTATTATTTACGATTTAGAAGCGACATGTTGGAGAGGTAGACCACCTAAAGGTTATAATGAAATAATAGAAATCGGTGCCGTTAAAGTTAATCAGTATGGTGAAAAGCTGGGACGATTTGAGCGGTTTATAAAACCCACCGTAAATCCTATACTCAGCGGATTTTGTAAACAACTGACTTCCATATCTCAGGAAAATGTAGATCAAGCACAAACATTCCCTAGAGTGCTCAGAGATTTTAAAGATTGGATTTTTGAAGAAGGAGATGAATACCTGTTATGCAGTTGGGGCTCTTTTGACAAACAGTTTTTTATAAATGACTGCAATCTACATAAACTAGAGCACGACTGGATCGATGATAGTTATATAGATATTAAGGGACAATATTCAGAGATTAAAAACCTTCCAAAGCATAAAGGATTAAAAGCGGCGGTGAAATTAGAAGGCTTTGAATTTACAGGTGTTCACCATAGAGCGATCTCTGACGCAGAAAATTTAGCCAAAATATTCGTTAAATATGTTGACGAATGGATGTATTAGTCGATAATTTTGGAATTTTTATAGATTCTGGTAACAGATTTGAAACGAAATACGTCATTTTTACATTACATAAGAACATAAAATATATTTAAATTAAACTGATACAATGAAAAAAATATTCTTTTCGATTCTTTCGCTTTGTTTTGTTTTTACTGCCTCTATCAAAGCCCAAAAAACTTTAGATAAAGGTTACATAAAAATGGAAATTACGGATGTAAGTTCAGCTGACGAGCAGATGGCTGCTATGCTGGAAATGATGAAAGGTACACAAACAGAAATCTTTTTTGCTGATGGTAACCACATGTCGAAAATGGACATGATGGGAGGTATGGTAAAAATGCAAACCTTATTTCAGAAAGAAGGGGAGTCGATAGACATGCTTTTTGATATGATGGGTCAAAAAATGCATATTGCAACAACGACTAAGGAAATGGAAGCTAAAAACGGTGACCAGAAAGACGCAATGGAAGGAATGGAAATCGTTTATGACGAAGAAGATACTAAAGAGATCTTAGGTTATAAATGTGTAAAAGCAAAAGTGATGGATCCGAAAACAAAAAAAGCAATGGTAGAAATGTATATCTCAAGAGAGATAAAAGCAGATTCTAAAATGCTACAGGGTATGCAGCATTTTGACCTGGAAGGATATCCTCTTGAGTTGATTATGAATCAGCCTCAGATGAGTTTAACACTCGCAACAGTAGAACTAAAAGAAGAAGTAGATACTAGTGTATTTAAGTTAAATACAGATGGATTTACAAAAATGACTTTTGATGAATTCTCAGAAAAAATGGGAGCCATGGGAGGTGGAGGATTTGGATTTTAATCCAAATTAATAAAAGATATAAAAGGGTAGTTTCTAAATTAGAGACTGCCCTTTTTTTATTTGTTTGAGCATTACTTTCACCATCTACATATAAACTTACAGTTCAACACATCCATACTACAGTCTACCATAAAGTCCTTTTGGTATAAGGGGAAATAACCCATTTTTGGATTATCAAATTATAGCCTTATGAAAATCCAAATTATATTATCCATCGTAATTCTTTTAACAAGCAGTGCCTTACTAGCTCAAACCCAAACCCAAACCCAAATTGTAAAAGGACAAATCCTCGATCAACAATCAGAAACACCTCTAATAGGAGCAACGATCCAGCTGGTCTCTGAGACTTTATCTTTAGGAACATCATCAGATATAGATGGGTTTTTTGTTTTAGAAAATGTTCCATTTGGAAGACAAGAATTTACAGCTGAGTATCTCGGCTATGAGCTGGTATTTATTCCTAATGTAGAAGTGACAGCAGGTAAAGAAGTAGTTCTAGAAATAAAAATGCAAGAATCCTTAGTGCAACTAGAGGAAGTCGTTATTGTAGCCGCTATAGATAAAGATAGATCTCAAAACGAAATGGCAACAGTATCATCTCGTCAGTTTAGTATGGAGGAAGTAAATAGATACTCTGGAGGTCGTAGTGATGTGGCTAGACTTGCGGGGAATTTTGCAGGAGTCAGTACCGCAGATGATAGTCGTAATGATATTGTGATTAGAGGAAATAGTCCTACAGGTGTGCTATGGAAATTAGAAGGAATTCCGATTCCATCCCCTAATCACTTTTCTACTATCGGAACGACTGGTGGACCTGTCAGTGCCCTGAATACTAATCTCCTAAAAAGTTCGGACTTTATGACCAGTGCTTTTGCTGCAGAATATGGCAACGCTCTTTCTGGTGTTTTTGATTTAGGGTTTAGAAATGGTAATAAGGATGAAACAGAAGTAACATTACAGATGGGGGGAGTAACAGGATTTGAAGGGATGTTAGAGGGGCCTCTCAGAGGTACCACTAATGGTAGCTATATTGTTTCTGGTAGGTATTCATCCGTGGGAATAGCGCAGTCACTAGGAGCCGATGTTGGAACTAATTCAGTTCCATATTACCAAGATGTATCTTTTAAATTTGACTTTGGGAAATCTAAATTTGGAAACTTTTCTTTATTTGGAATAGGAGGGCTTAGTGATATAGAGTTTTTAAGAGAGGACGTAGATGAGACAGATTTATTTGCTGCAGACGATGAGGATGCTCGGGCCGATTCTAAATTTGGTGTATTAGGAATAAAGAATAATTATCTCCTAGGTGATAATGCTTATCTACGTACCGTCATTGCTGTTTCTGGAACAGCTGTAGAGTTCTCACGAGATCGTTATTATAATATGGCTGAGGAAAACGAATTTAGTATGCCATTTGTGATAGGAGATAATGCACTGGTCAGGTACTCCGCAAGTACTTCTGTAAATAAGAAATTTAGTGCTCAGTTGACAACTAAAACAGGAATATTGACGGAAGTCTATAAAGCAAATCTCAGTTTTAAAAGTGCAGAATTAGGTATAGATGCTGATAATGATGGTGTTTTTGATCTAATCGATATTTATGATTTTACCGGAACAGCAGTAAATGTCGAACCTTATGTACAGACGCAATATAAGATCGATAGAAAGTGGACCCTAAATGGTGGCTTGCATTTGCAGTACAATAGTCTTAATGATGATCTGGTAATAGAGCCTCGAGCAGCAATAAATTATGCAGTACACCCTAAGCATACTCTAAACGTAGGATATGGATTACATCATCAAAACCAACCCCTTCCGATACAGTTGTCAGAGAAAACAAGTAATAACGGAATTCCGATTCTCGCAAACAAAGAACTAGGTTTTACTCGCAGTAATCATTTTGTTCTATCTCACGATTTTAGAGTAAATAATAGCTGGCGTACTAAGGTCGAATTATATTATCAATATATAGATAACGTTCCTGTAGAAAGAATAAGTAGTAGTTTTTCTATGCTTAATGTGGGGGCAGATTTTGGATTTCCAGTGGACAAAAATGATCTTGTTAATAATGGGACTGGTAACAATAAAGGAGTAGAGTTAACCATAGAAAAGTTTTTTAACCAAGGGTACTATGTGCTTTTTACAGGCTCCATATTTGATTCTAAATACAAGGGAAGCGACGGGGTAGAGCGTAATACTGCTTTTAATAATCAGCGAGTTTTTAATGCTCTGATCGGTAAAGAGATTACTTTAGGAAGGATGGCTCTTACGATGGATACTAAACTCACTTCTGCAGGAGGTAGATTTTATACTCCTGTAGATTTAGAAGCGTCTCTGATAAATCAGATACCAGTATTGGACGAAAGTCAAGCCTTCCAATCTCAATACGCTTCTTATTTTAGATGGGACGTAAAACTGGGATTTAAAATAAATAGTAAAAAGAGAAAATTGTCTCATACCTTTTATTTAGATATCCAGAATATAACGGATAATCAAAATATTTTTAGATCTACTTATAATAGACAAACTAATGAGGTAAATGATGTATATCAGATAGGATTCTTTCCTAACTTCATGTACAAAGTAGAATTTTAGTGATAAAAACAGATGCCTATTTAGGCTTTAACGACAGAGCTTTAATCTTATTTGGAGTTCCGATGATCAGTGTCGTAGTAACGATTATGATTTTTGGGAGTAATGCGTTTGCAAAAGAAACTTTACCCTGTTTTGGGGTTGCTCTGGTATATACTTTCAGCTATTGGATGAGTTTTAGGCAAGTGCTTATAAATTATCACAGGGACTTTTCTGATTACAAATTTAATTCTAAAAGGTTATTATATATTTCGATTAGACTTTTAGCCGTATTTGTTGTTGTAAAATTTTCAATAGGATTTTTGTTAGAGGTAGTTATGCCTAACCAAGTACAATACTATAATGCAAATAAACTAGCTCCTTATGTTGCGGAAATTTCTGAGATCATTTTGATCGCACTTGTATTTTTTGTGTATGAAGGAATATTTTATTTTAATAAATCCAGAGTCATAGAGATAGAAAAAAATATGTTGGAAAAAGTTACAGCTGAACAAAAACTAAATACCCTGAAAAACCAGGTTAATCCTCATTTTCTATTTAATAGCCTAAATACACTCGTTACATTGATTCCAGAGGATGAGGATCAGGCGATTCAGTTTGTGCAAGAACTATCTAAAACTTACCGTACAATTTTAGAAGTGCGTGATGAGAAGCTTATTACCTTGTCTAAGGAGTTAGAGGCTCTAGACTCTTATATCTATTTATTAAAAACTCGCTTTCAAGGAAAAATAGAAATTAAGAATAACATACCTGACGCATACTTGTCTGAGTTTGTACTTCCGATATCACTCCAGATACTTATAGAAAATGCAGTTAAGCATAATGTAGTTTCTAAAACTAAACCGCTGTACATAGACATATACGTAGAAGACAATTTTCTGATTGTTAAAAATAATCTACAAAGAAAAAATCAAAAATTTGTTTCTACCAGAATAGGATTGACCAATATTACTTCCCGTTACCAGTTTATGACTGATCGTAAAGTAATGGTAGAAGAGACCATGGATTATTTTAAAGTAAGTCTTCCGATTATTAATAATGTAAAAACCATACATCAATAATGAAAATTTTAATTATCGAAGATGAACATTACGCAGCTAAGCGATTATCAGCAATGGTAAAAGAGAGTTATGCTGATGCCGAGATTTTAGAAGTTATTGATAGTGTAGAAGAGTCTATTCTTTGGTTTAAGAATAACGAAGAACCAGATTTAGTTTTTATGGATATACAGCTTGCGGATGGTTTGAGCTTTACGATTTTTGATGTGGTCCATTTTACTTGTCCCGTTATTTTTGTAACTGCTTTTGATGAGTATGCTATCGATGCGTTTAAATTAAATAGTGTGGATTATCTTCTAAAACCGATTGAGAAAGATAAGCTAGATAGTGCAGTTTCTAAATTTAAAAAGTTACATCATAAATCGAGTATTCCCCAGATAGATTGGTCTGCTTTAGGTCTTTCGCTTTACGCGAATAAAGAAAAGTACAAAAAGAGATTCTTAATAAAAACAGGTAAGTCCTATCAGTATATTGATGTAAGTGATATTGCATTATTGTATTCCGAGGAGGGAGTAAGTTTTGCAATTAATAAAGAAAATAAGAGGTTTATTATAGATGCCACTTTAGATAAAATAGAAGAGACGATAGATCCGTCTGTCTTTTTTAGAATCAATAGAAGACATGTTATTCCAATATCACAGATAGAGAAAATACACCCATATTTAAACAGTAGACTAAAATTAGAATTAAAGCAATCTGTTAGTCAGGACTTAGTAGTAAGTCGAGAAAAAGTAAAAGATTTTAAAAAGTGGATCGATGAGTGATGAGTCTTTTAATAAGAAAGATCGTTTGAAAAATGTCTCCAATCTAATAGGTATTTATGACTATATAGAAGACAGAAAGAAATAATTTGAATTTTAATAATCTTTGGAAAATGATTTCTTAATTAAATTATCTCTTGTGTACTAAATAAAAGAAGCCCCAGATATCTAACATTACCTAGGGCTTCACAAAACCTACTTAAATAATATAACCAAGTAATAAATCCCTAACATGTAAATGTTCTCAAAAAATAGTGGTTTTTTGCTTATTACCTTGTATTAAAATCTGTAGATTAAAAACTTGTTTAGCTGCTTGTAGTTCTTTTATAAGTGCGGTTTATGATAAACTTGCATTCAAGAATATCCTGCGAACTACATTCAATAGTAGGCCATTTTTAGAGTATTTAGGTAAAATGTTTCCATAAAAAATGGTGAACGTGTCGATATTCGCTATGAGCGTGTCGTGAAAAACAACACTTTATCAAATAACGGTTAAAACTACATCTTTTCAGTAAGCGTAAGAGGGTGTTTTATGTTTAGAAATAGTGGTAAAAGTAATGCTCTCAAAGAATATAAATTACAGCATAATTTGTTAAAACTAACTAGATGGATTTAGCCATTTATATCCTATTTACTGGTCCTTTTAGCTAATTAGTAATCTTGCTAAATCTATCTGTTCAGAATCATTTTGAAGCTTTAAAACTTTACCTTTAAAGACTGACAACTTTTACACTAGTAGAATGATTTTCATTATATAAACGGACGATATAAATTCCTGAACCTAAACTTTGATTTTGGTTGTCAATAGCGAATTGATTATGACCTAGAGCAGTAATTACCGTCTGAGACATGATTACTTTGCCATAAATATCTACGACCTCTAGCTGTAGCTGTTCCTCCGCATCATGTACAAAAGAAATCTGAGTGCTAGAGCTAAAAGGATTAGGATAAACATTTACATCAGTAAGGAAGTCTTGATTAAGCAATTGATCGTTATATTCTTGCTCAAGTGTAATGTCTCTAATTTGTAATTCGCCAGTGGTGTATAATTCGTTTTGGAAGATTTCCGTTAATTTGATTTCAGATATATTTTGGTTTAGGCTAAGCGTAAACCATTTTTCATTGGCGTTAAGCCTCACATCTTTTTCCGAATAAGAGATAGTCGTTTTATGATCAGCAAGAAAAACATTGGCTCCAGCCAAATCTATTTTACCAGCTATAATATCTGTCACCTTAGTATCTTTCATATCTATACTCATTTGTAACCCACTGATATTTATTTCTTCTTTCGTGTAAAAATGAACTAGTGTTTTATGGTCTACTTTTTCTATATGATAGGAGAGTACGGTTGTTTCCTTGGATCTATTATCTATTTCCGCGGTGCTAGAATAACTGTTATTTACATCTCCGATTTTAATACCTGCAAAATTAATATCGCTGAAATGATATTGATCTACAGTTATAAAGTCATTCCACTCCCAAGGGGAATCTGGACTTGCTGCACCGTCGTAAAATCTCCAGCTCGTATTATTAGGAAAGTCATCATGAATTCCTAGTATCACTTTTCTTAGTTCGATCAGATCGATAGCTGACACCGTATGACTATGATTTATATCAGCAGCAATAAATTGCTCTGGTCGATCAAATGGTTTTATATCTAAAAGATGTTTTTGGATCAGAATAAGATCTAGTGTGCTCACTCCATTTTTAATATCTCTATTATCATAAGCTTCTACACGATACTTATAAGGTGCGATTAAGTTATCGAAAGCAAATAGTCCATTTTTATCTGTCTGTAGGGTACTCATCAATCCATCACTGGACAATCTTATCTCCACATCAGAGCAAGCTTGGTTTTGTAAGGAAGAAGTAACCCGTCCATCTAAACGCGAACTTGCAATAGAGCAGTACGCACGGATTGATAAGTCATCTATATCCCAAGCCGTAACAGTAGAAAAATTTCCAATGGTACAGTAGGGAGTTAATTCGATTTTTATGTTTACCGGACTAGTAATTCTAAAGTCATCATTATTTGTAAAATCAAAAGACTGTAAGGTCCAATCTCGATTTGTACTGATGGCATCATCCCTGTAAATTTCTACAGTATTTTTTAAGACTCTTATACCATAAAGTGTAGGGTAGTTATTATCACCTGTCCCTCCTGTTGTCCACTCAAACTGTTCAGGAGCTTTCTCAAAAAAATCAAAATTGCTGATGACGGTTGCGGAGCCAGCTTCTGGGAACACTAAGAATTCAAACCCGATCATATAGTCAGAATTAGGATCATAGGTACAAGCGACATCTGACGAAACGCACATACCCTGTCCTCCATTGACTCCAGGAGTACAAGAATGCCCAAAACCACTAGGACGAGAAATTATAGTAGCATCTATCAAAGTACAATCTAATGTTTCTGGATTAGTAGCAGTAAATTCCGAGTAACCTGCTGCTGCAGAACAATTATTTAAATCGTAGTAAATAACAGTCTCAGGATCAGGTGGAGGTAAAACGATTATCTCAATATTGATCAGACTATCACACCCATTATTTGCGGTTATGACCTGCACGTACTGACCAGATACATTAAATGTTTCTCCATTTATATCTATACTATCTCCATCGGTTAGCGTATAACTTTCTGTTACTTCGTAAGTAGGTAAAACATTCACTTCGATGATAAGTGTGCTATCACAACCGAGGGTAGTGAGATAGTCTTGCTGATATGTTCCTGAAACGTTATAAACTACACCGTTTACATCTAGGATCTCGTTATCACAAATTTCATATTCCTCCGTAATGACAAAGGAAGGATTTACCGATACTGATATCAGTACCGTACTATCACAGTCTTCTAACGTTGTAAAATTTTGTTGGAACGATCCTGCTGTACTGTACTCCTCTCCGTTATAAACTATATTTTCTCCGTCACAAATTTCAAAATCCACATTTGTTAAGTAAGTCTCGTATACCTCTAGCTGAATCGTAAGGATACTATCACATCCAGAGCTGCTGGTAAATTGCTGAGTATATGTATTTTGCTCCGTATAAATTTCTCCATTGATAATCAAGGAGTCCCCATCGCAGATACCATTAGAGATAACGGTATTGAAAGATTGTATTTCTATGATTGCAATATTTATAATACTATCACAACCTTCGGCTGTGGTATAAAATTGTACATATTCTCCTTCCGTATCATAAACCACTTGATTTATTTCTATGGAATCTCCTTCGCAGATTTCATACGCTTCTGCTAGTTCATAAGAAGGGAGTACCTCAAGATTTATAAATACGAGACTATCACAACCATCCGAGGTAAAAAGTAATTGTTCGTAGCTTCCGGCTTCTGTATAACTTTGATCATTTAAGACTAGACTATCACCCTCACATATCACATAATCCACTGCCGCATTTACACCAGCATAACAAAAACTAAAATTATCTAAGCCGAGTCCAAAAGCACCAAGGGTTTCTCGATATCCAGAGAATTTTATCTCATAAACCATTCCTGTACAATTACCCAGATTAAAGCCCCAGCAAGTGGCACGACCATCTCCAGTATCCGGATCTCCCGCCATAATACTATCTTCGAGGATCAGGTTTCCAAATTCGCCAAAGGCCTCTATTTTAAAAACTTCACCAAAATCCATATCTAAAATGCAGCCTGCAAAACTATCGATGGCAGTGGCAAAATTTAAAACCACTGGTGGAGAATCTAGACCACTGAGTTGTCCATCATCTGTCAGGAAAAAATTACCTATCAGAGCTTGGTCTTGAGGATCAGGAGTATCGTTACCCCATGCACTTCCAAATGCTGCGGCAGGGTTTCCTCCTACTTCTGCCAGTACGGGAAATCCACCACCTTCTAATGAGAAGGTTAGTCCAAATGATGCCTCAAATTGGTTATTCATTTCTGCTCCTTCGAAGAGATTCATACCTTCGATATTTTCAAAATCGAGGAATAAACAACCTTGTAATGTGTCTTGGGCTGATAAGGAAATAGAGCATATGAAAAATGCAAATAAGGATAAGTTTTTAAGGATGGTGATCATATCTGATTCTTAATGGATGGTTAGATGCCCTAAAATAACATAATTATATAAATTATATATATGGTTATGCGATATGACAAACGGTCAAGATGGACAATATTGAGATACTGTAAAGCAGGATAGCGTTGCATTTAGAATAGGAAAGTTTTAAAAGAAATGTAAAACTTTAGAATTACGTTATTGTATTTTCTGGTTCCCTGTTAATCTTTATAAAATTATAATTGAGCAAGGTAGGATTCTGCATTTTTTAGATGGGTCTCTTTTTTTGTCGGATCCATTTTGTCCCATAGTCTGACCATCATCGACAGGCGATGATTTTTGAGAAAGAAATCTCTGTTTACGCTTATAAATCTCCAGTATAAGCCATCCCATATTTCTTGCCAAGGGCCTTTAGGGTAATCGGTCATTTTTTTTAGATAGTTACTTCCAGAGATATATGGTTTTGTAGACATCAGTCCTCCATCTGCAAACTGTGACATCCCGTAGACGTTAGGAACCATAACCCAGTCGTAGGCATCAATAAATAATTCCATAAACCAGCGGTATACTTCGTCTGGATCAAATTCGCATAAGAGCATAAAATTACCTAGTACCATTAACCGTTCGATGTGATGAGCATAGGCTGTTTTATTGATTTTTTTAATGGTAATATCTATAGGATCTATACCTGTGGTCCCATCATAAAAAGAGGCAGGAATCTTGCGATCAAAACCCCAGAAATTTGTAGTTCGTTCCTGACTTCCTTTTGCGATATATATGCCTCTTATAAATTCTCTCCATCCGATGATCTGTCTGATAAAGCCCTCTGTAGAATTTATGGGAGTGTCGTTTTTAGCTGCATAAGAGAGGGTAGTATCTATTACCTGTTGCGGTGTTATCAGTCCTACATTAAGCATGGGAGTTAAGACACTATGATTTAAAAAATGCTCCGATGAGACGACTGCATCCTCATACGTTCCGAATTCATCAAATCGCTCCGCAAGAAAAGTATCTAGCCATTCCCTTGCTGCTTTATAAGAAGAGGGGTAAATAGGTCCGTTAACTATTCCTGGATTATCAGAGAAGTGTTTGGAGATATAGATTATTGCTTCATCGTAAATTTGATCTTCTTTTGGAAATGATATGGAGGGAGGTGTTTTTGTTTTGGGATATTTTTTTCTATTCTCTGCATCATAACTCCATTTTCCTCCTATTGGTTTTTCGGCTTCCGCCAATAAAATACTGCGTTTTATACGTTCAGAAATGTACCATTTAGTTTGGAAGTATTTTTTCTTTTCAGGGTTAAAGAATGTAATTAAATCATCATTAGAGTTAAGGAAGAGAGGACTTTCTACTTTAGTAGTAGCGATATTTGATAGTAATGCTTGTTCTGTTATTTTTTTGTTTAGCCAGTTGTCTACGGGATCGATATAGTGTATAGAAGTCACATTAGATTTTTCTAAATGCTCGATCAGTTTACGAGTGCATGAAGTAGGATTAGTACAATCTATATATTGTATCTTATAATCCTTAGATTTAAGGAAAGACGCATATCTTTTCATCGTGGTACGATGATAGATCAGTTTTTGTTTGTGGAATTTATATTGATTAAAGAATAGGTCCTCTTCGATGATTATATATTGATTTACATTGTTGCTAAACAGAGGGGAGTCTTTAAATAACTGATGCGGAAAGATGAGATTTATGGCTGACATTTATTAAGATGCTTAAGTTGATTATTTTCAGGAGATGATAACTATTGGAGTTGTTATTTACGCTTTATTTCTTCTACATTTTTGGCTACAGTATTTAACCTCGTCCCATACCTTTTCCCATTTTTTTCTCCAGTTAAAGGGTCGTTTGCAAACGATGCATGTTTTAGAAGGGAGATGTTGCTTTTTCACTTTTGTATAGCTCTGAATATATCTGATTTAACAGTAAAGTAAAGGGAATGTTTTTATGACTGGAATTATATTCGACGTAAGTCGTAAGAGATCAAATACTAAATTTATAAAAAATGCCCAAGGTTTATTTTACCCTGAGCATTTATATCGTTAACTATTTAGCATTTGGATCTTCTTTAAAGTTATAGAAAGAAGAGACTATCTATTACCTGCATTTATTTAAATTTATTCCAGACATAAGCGACGCCTATGGAAATACGTAAACCACCTGTATCAAATGGTAATGAGGTTAGTTTTTCTCCGTTAAATCTCACATCAGGATTAGTGGTATCTTCCTTTAAGCTTATCGGACTAAATGTGACTTGATCTTCTCCAGAAGATGGATCAGAAAAATTTATATCTAAATTTCCACTGCTCGCAATGTCGTAATTTACCTTTAAAATGATTCCTAGATGTTCGCCGATATTAGTGAAAAAATCTAACCGTGGACCCCATGTAGCTACAGAAGAATTTAATCTAGTATTTAAGAAATCTCCAAAAAATTGTTTTTCTCCGATCTGGATAAATAAGCCGTTATTTTCTAGATCTCCTAGATCAAAGCCATAGGCTCCTAGTCCACCATTAATACTAGGTCTAATAGAAAATGTATTATATCCTTTTGCCATCGTCATAGTATATCCTACGGATAGTTCGAATATCGTGTTTTTAGAAAAATCTAAATTGAGATCATATGACATACCGTTATATCGTCCCCACATAAACCCAAATTGGATACCGATACTATTATAATTGTCCTCTACGGGTGTCGATGATTGTAAATTATCCATAGAAGGGCTGTCGTCTACAAAACTAAATTCTATCGATCCTTCCTCAGCAGCTAGAGTTCTAGGACCTCCACCTAAATATAGAGCTCTGTATTTCCACGGAACTTCATCCTGTGCTTGCAGTTGGAAAATAGTAATGAGTAATAAACTAAGTAATAGAAGCTTTTTCATGTTATTTTTTAGTAGTGATTAATAAAAAATAAATATCTATAAAATTATCGGAACATAGGGCCAGTAGAAGGTAATAGTAAGGATAGGTTTAAGATAAATAGTGCAATTTGTGGACTATATAGATGAGATGTAGTTTATGGGTTATTACTACTTTTAAAAACTATGTACTATTCTCTAACTTAACAACTTCTCAAAAGGAGTATGAGCTCTGAGTATTTTTAGGTATTGTAAATCGCAAGAGGTATGACCAGTATTGCCCATAGGTTTAGACAGCTTTTTAAAACCATTTTTAGAATATAGTTTTCCGGCTTCTGTCATACGTGATACCGTTTCTAAATAGCACTGTACATATCCTTTGTCTATAGCTACACCTATACATATATCTAAGAGTTTTTGTCCCATTCCGTAACCACGTAATTCTTTGAGGAAGTACATTTTGCGTAATTCGCAAGTGCTATTATCGTTATTAGATAACGGGGCTATCCCGCCGCATCCTAAGATTTTTTTGTTTGATTCGTTTTCTATAACAAAAAAGGCAGATGCTTCATTGGCGTAAGCCTCATACATTTTTTCTACTTCAGGATCATTTATGGAGTAGCCTTGTCCTACGCATCCATACTCAGTCATAACCTTTTTTATGATACGACTTACGGACTGATTGTCCTCCGGTTTTATTTCTCTAATTTGATAAGCATCGATTACTTTGCTCATAATTAATGATTATTAAAAAAGCCTTTCTCGATGTCATCAAGAAAGGCTTTTATAATTAAGTATTTATTTTTACTGTTTCACTAGTTTTAGTTCGGCCGTATTTATGCCATCACTTATTCTAGCGATATAAAAACCCGCTGGCATATCTACAGTGTTAACCGTATGATTTCCATGTTTTAGATTTCTTTTAGTACTAATAACTTTCCCTTGTAAATCGATGATTTGTAACGTAAAGCTGGCATTGTCCACAGCATCTAAACGTACGGTAAGGTTATTATTGAAAGGATTAGGATGTATTCCAAAATTATTAAGAGATGCTATGTCTTCAACGGCAAGTGGCATTCCTTCCTCAACCTTAAATTGGTCAAAGCCTGCTTCTACTATATGACCATTTTCATAGTCTCCTGTAGCCACGATGAGTTGCATCTGGTCGTTAATATCGATTAATCCATCTAGTACATATCTCGATTGAGTTCTCCATTCGCTTAAATCTTCTTGTACAGTTTCTAATAGTACCGTATCCATACCGTTAGCAATGTATACGCTAATAGAATCATTTGGACCGGCCTGACCACCTTGGCCTCCACGATTTACAAACCAAAGACTATACGTAACTTCTGGGCTTATGAACCAGGTAAGATCCATAATATCAGATGTAAGAACGGTTTCTCCAGCATCGATATCATCTGTACCAGCACCTCCTCCGGCGTTACCAGTAAGGTAGCATTCTTCACCTAAGTCACCGTCTATGTCGTTTACTACATTTACGGCTGCTCCATCATTTCCAAAAGTTCCTACTGGAATTTCTCTTACCCATGCACCTGTCGCAGCATCTCCACTTACGGTCCATCCTAGGTCAAAAATAAAATCATCCTCATAACCTCTATGTAGCTTTAGATCGATCACTTGATCTTCTGTTATCATAACATTTGAATAGACTCTCTGTTCGTATCCCCATGATCCTACATAAATATCATAAGACCCTTCTATGATTTGGTTTTGGTAGAAACCGTTTGCGTCTGTATTAAAACTTAGATTTCTAGTATTGTTAGTAATAATTACAGAAGCATCTGCTACAGGAGATAAATCCGTTCCTTTTATCGTATTTATGGTAACCATATAGGTCGGATACTTTTCCATTTGCACATCTAGGATTGTGGTTTCTCCACTTACTAGGTCTACAGTTCTAGTGACAGGTATATAATCTGGATGATTAAAGGTTACGTCATAGGTACCTGCTTCTGCTATACCCACACCATAGCGACCATCGTTTTGTGTATTTCTTGCATTCAATTGAGAAGCTTGAATTTCTACAGTTACCTCAGTAATAGGCATCGAATCCGCCAAGTCTGTTACTAGACCTCGTAAGTATGTAGCTCTTATATAATCAGGTTTAAGAACGTACAAACCTGACTGTCTATCTGAGGCAAGTATATTACCAGAAGGTAGCCATGGGTATGCTCCCCAGCAACCAAAGAATCCTCCATCAGGCCCTAAGTAGGTATCGTATGCTCCTACTTTTACCATTATGTCTGGCTCATGTACATCTGTAACAACTATTCCATCCGTATACCATGATGTAATAAGGAAACCATCTTTATAATGGGTATTGTGAGGAATTACTCCTAAGCCTGCAGTCTCTGCAGGATGGTAAGTGTCTAATCTTTTGATTGCACTAAGGTCAGAAATATCATAAGAATCTACATTTGCATTTGCTCTTTCGTCTGTAGTGAATGCAAATTTACCATCATCAGAGATCCATGTGTTATGACAGAAAGAAAATGATGTTACTTGCGACGCCATAGAAATCGGATTAGATTTATCGCTAACATCGTATATAGAAAGTTGACCTGGATTTGCGCTTATTTCCGAGGCATAAAGCGTATCTCCTCGTACATAGGCGTCATGAGCATAAAACTCATCTTCTATTCCTATTACGATCGGCTCCTTAGGATCTGTGTTTAGGTCTAGCATAATAACTCCCGCATTACCAACTCCTCCACAACCGGCTAAATAACCGATTCCATTTTCGTCGATATATATATTATGACAGGTGTTTAACTGACCACTAACATTATTTCCATTTGCATCTGTAAAATCTATAAATGGTTGCCAGTTGGTCGAAGTGATTGTTTCCGGGGCCATAGTCATATCTATGATTAAGAGACCTTCTGTAGTTCCACCCTGATCAGTAGTGACATATATGTGATCATTTGCGTCTTTGTAATCTCTCCACACCGAACTAGGACCTTCTAAATAAGCTCTTTCTATAGGGTTTGCTGGATCCTCTAAAGAGTATATTCTTGTACCTAATTCTGATCCGATAATGGCATACTCTATATTATTTCCATCTACATAACCCCAGATATCATTTCCCTCATCACTAGCATTTCCTTGTATAAAGTCTACATTAGAAACTAACTCTAGATTGAAGTTTTCTTGAGCAAAAAGACCTACCGTCAAAAAGAGGCAAATCAACACATTTAATTTTTTCATTATTGGCATTTATTGATGATTTCTATTAGTCGGCAAATATATTATAATTTGTGGTCATAACTTAAATAGGAATCGTGTGAATCACGACGTTTTACGCTTTATAACTGTAGTAGTGAGTCTAGAACTACAAATCGCTTTTTGGTTTTCGTCATGAATATCTATTTGCCATACTTGTATCTTACGCCCAATTTTTAAGGGACTTACTTTTCCGTATACGTATCCAGAGCGAGCACCATTTAAATGATTAGCATTTATTTCTATTCCTACTACTGCTTCTTTCGTCATGTCTTCCACACATAAATTAGAGGCTACACTTCCTAGCGTCTCTGCTAGAACCACTGATGCTCCTCCGTGTAATAACCCAAAAGGCTGCATGGTTTTTTCGTTGACGGGCATTTTTGCAATTAAGAAATTAGAACCTATCTCTGTAAATTCTATATCGAGGTAATGACTCATGTTTTTATTAAAAGCATTGAGCATTTCTATTGTAACTTTGTGTTTCCAAATCATAATAGTTGTTAATTAGTATTCTAAGAAAGTATGAAAATTTATCATAATCCCAGATGTCGTAAAAGTAGAGAAACCCTACAGATTATAAATGATAAAGGAATAGAACCACAGATTGTTCTTTATCTGGAGGATCTATTTAAGGAGGAAGACCTAATAAAAGTTCTGAAGAAACTAAAGATGAGTCCATTTGATATTATTCGTAAATCTGAGACCATTTATAAATCAGAATATAAAGGAAAAAACTTGACCGATGCAGAGTGGATAAGAGCAATGATAAAGCATCCTAAGTTAATCGAGCGACCCATCGTTGTCCATGGAAATAAGGCAGTTTTTGGAAGGCCTCCAGAAAATGTACTCAACCTAATGTAATGATAATTCAGTTGCCAGTAATTAGTTATCTGGACTTATTAAGGATTTAATGTAAGCTAAAATATTCTTATACGCAGCAGGGTGGAATGTCTTCCAATGATCTTGTTTACGAAACCATGTCATCTGACGTTTAGCATATCGTCTAGAGTTTTGTTTTATCATTTCAATGGCTCTAGATTTAGAGATATTGCCATCAAAAAACTCGAAGAATTCTTGATACCCCACAGTCTGTAGGGATTTAAGACCTTTATGCTGATAGAGATCTCTTGCCTCTTGTTCTAATCCTTTTTCTATCATCAGATCAACTCTTAAGTTTATGCGATCATATAATTCTGATCTGTCGCGATGGAGTAAAATATGGACAGGAGTAAAATCCCTAGCTTTATATTTTCCAGATCTAAAAGAAGTAAATGTCTTCCCAGATTGCCTAATTACAGACAAGGCTCTGATAATACGTCGAGAGTTGTTTTGATCTACTGTTTGATAATACTGAGGGTCACTAGTCGCTAGCTCTTTTAATAAATGGTCTAATCCTTCAGATTCTAAACTTTTATTTAAGTCTTCTAAAATAGAAGGAGCAATATCTGGATAGGAGTCCATTCCATTTAAGATGGCATTTATGTACAGACCAGTTCCTCCAGTCAGTATTGCCACGGGATTATTCTTTTGTATAATTTTTAACTGAGCAATAGCTTCCTTTTCATATTTTCCTGCAGAATAAGCGTCGTGAATGGACAGGTGATTTATAAAGTAGTGAGGAGCAGTGGATAATTCTGTGACGGTCGGTTTTGCAGTTCCGATATTCATTTCTTTGTAGAGTTGTCTAGAATCACAGGAAACGATAGCCGTATTAAATTCTTTAGCAATACGGATAGAGATTTCTGTTTTACCTACTGCCGTAGGTCCAGCGATGATAATTAAATGATTAGAATTAGTATCCATTTGCCCCTAGAATTCTACCTTTGGCAATTTTAGCCATTATAAATGTACTATAGATTTCAGCATATTATAGTCGGGATCATCATGAGAATTTTCTTTAAGAAAATTTATGTAGATGGATTAGACCGATTACCTCGTAAAGGAGCTATGTTTCTGGTTTCTAATCACCCTAATGGATTCTGGGAGCCTTGTATACTGGCATTGACTTTTCCTTTTCCATTACATTTTCTAGTCAGAGGAGATTTATTCCAGAAGCCGGCAATCTCATGGTTTCTTAGACTGACAAATCAGATTCCTATTTTTAGATTTAAGGATGGTTTCTCTCAGATGAGACAAAATGAACAATCTCGTTCGGAAATCACTGATAAGCTAAAAGATGGAGCTCGTATTTTACTCTATCCAGAAGGAAGTACAAAAAACATTAAAAAGCTTAGACCTCTAAAAAGAGGAGTTGCGAGGATGGTTTTTGATGCTTTTGAAGAAGATGAGCATATGGATTTAAACCTGATGCCAGTTTGTATCACTTTTACAGATGCCGATAGATTTAGAAAAGATATAATGATAAAGGTCGGTAATCCTATAGATGCTAGATCTTATATCCCTGCTTTCAAAGAAAACAAAAGGGAAGGGATGCAAGTCATGACCGACGATCTTTTTGAAGGTATGAAAGATTTGCTAATTAATATTAAAGAAGCAGAAGTAGCAAAAGTATATGAAGCAGTTGCTCCAATACATAGAAATAATATAGTTGAAAAATGGTTGCCTGTTGTAGAACAATCAGGAGAACGATTAGAAGGAGAAAGACAGTTAGTAAAACAATTAGAGAATCTGACAGAAGATAAATTTAATGCTCTTGCCAAAACTTCAGCAGCTTACACTAAACAGTTAAAAAAACTAAACACAGAAGATCTTTATATAGGAGGAACTTGGTCTGTTCTGAAGGCTATCTTTTGGGCCGTTGTACTTGCTCCATTTGCTGTAGTAGGGTTTGTTTTAAATCTGATTCCCTCTGGTATAACTTTTCTATTGTCTATGTTCGTAATACCTAAAACGGTTTACTACGGATCCATATCTGGACTATCTCGACTAGGGGTACATATGCATATTTACTATCCGATTATCACGATCATAGGTCTTATAAAATATGGATGGATTGCATTATTGTATATGCCTGTAGCTTGTTTTACAGAATGGGTATTTTATAGATGGTGGGATCAGATCGTTTATCTTTACCAGCAAGTTAAGCTGCATACGATCTACAGAAAAGAACTTAAATCCCTACAGTCTGCTCGTGCATCCATCATCTCTTATTTATAAATTTTAATTCGTAACTAGGTATGAGGTATTTATTGATTTTATCTTTTTTTATTTTTTGCTCTTGTTCGGATAAGACAAAGAACCTGGATGCTAATGATGTACAATCTAATCAGGAAAATAGTACTTCGACAGAGACAATGGATTATGCTTTGGTCATTCATGGAGGAGCGGGAACTATACTGAAAAAGAATATGACGGATGAGCTGGAAGAGAACTATCTGATGGCATTAGAGTATGCTTTAAAAACTGGAGAGGAGGTTTTAAAAGCGGGAGGAACAAGTATAGAAGCGGTGCAAAAAACCATAAATACCATGGAGGATTCGCCATTGTTTAATGCAGGGAAAGGTGCTGTTTTTAATCACAACGGAGAAAACGAAATGGATGCATCGATCATGTCTGGGAGAGACCTGATGGCAGGAGCAGTGGGAGGTGTCTCTACAATACGTAATCCTATCGACGCAGCAATAAAAGTGATGACCGACTCGGATCATGTTATGCTAACGGGAGCAGGAGCAGAGCTTTTTGCCAGAGAGCAAGGTTTAGAGATCGTAGATCCACAATACTTTTTTACAGAAAATCGATGGAACTCATTACAACGGATTTTAAAAAAGGATATCGGTTCTGTTGAAGAATTAAAAAACTACAAATATGGAACAGTAGGAGCTGTAGCATTAGATAAAAATGGAAATATAACAGCGGGAACATCTACAGGCGGGATGACTAATAAGAAGTGGAATCGTATAGGAGATTCACCGATTATAGGAGCAGGAACTTATGCCAATAATAATACATGTGGAGTATCTTGTACCGGGCATGGTGAGTTCTTTATTAGATATGCTGTGGCTCATGATATTAGTGCATTGGTGGAGTATAAAAACATGTCGGTACAAGAAGCAGGAGCTTTTGTCATTAATGATAAATTGGCGAAAGCCAAAGGAGATGGTGGAGCTATTATTTTAGATAAATATGGTAATGTGGCTATGCCTTTTAATTCGGCGGGTATGTATAGAGGTTATATAAAATCAGACGGGTCTAAGGAAGTTAAAATTTATAAGAATTAGTGCATTACGATATAAAAATAAATGATCAGCTTCTACTGTCTAAGATGCAATATCGATATGCTCATGATATTGTAGAAGCAATGCAAGATGTCGAGATTTATCTGCAAACATTAAAAATACCTTTCCCGTATTTTTTAGCGGATGCTATAGGTTATATAGATCATATAAAAGAAATAGAAGCAAAGCACAAAATTCAAAAAGAATGGGCAATTCTGTATCAAAATAAAATGATCGGTGCTATAGGTTTGCATTTTGAAAAAGGAGTAGGTAGCCATATCTCAGAAATAGGATACTGGTTAAATAAGGATTATAGAGGGCAAGGATGGATGTCTTTAGTGTTGTCTTCATTTACTGCTTATGTCTTTAAAAATATGAAGATCATAAAATTAAAAGCGGTTGTATTTGATTCTAATCTTGCATCGATTAAGTCATTAGAAAATTCAGGTTTTGTAAAAGAAGCTATATTCCAAAAAGAATATGTAAAAGATGGTAAAATGATCAATGCCATTTCTTTAGGTTTGCACCAATAGGCTTTACTAAAATGGTATAAAACCGTAGAATGTATTAACTTAGATTATATATGTTTTTCTTAAATATGTAATATGAAAGAAGTGTTGCTAGGATTTAAAAATCACCTAATAGCCATATTAGTATTTGTAATATGTGCCGTAGCTTATTTTATTCCTCAGTTCCAAGGAAAGGAAATGGAAATGGGCGATATCAATAATTATAAAAGGATGGCTCATGAAGCGATTTCCTATGAGAAAGAAACAGGGGAAGTTGCATTATGGACTAATGCTATTTTTGCAGGAATGCCGACTTACCAGATTTCTGCTCCCATGCGAACAAATCTGATCAAATATGTAGAACAGGGTAGCCGCTTTTTTATACCCCGTCCAGCTGGATATTATATTATGGGAATGATCGGATTTTACTTGCTGATGATTTTGCTCGGAGTAAATCACTGGATTGCTATGATCAGTGCGATATGTTTTGCGTTTACCACTAACACTATGGTCATTTTTGAGGCGGGACATACGAGTAAGGTCCGAGCTTTGATGACTGCAGCTCCGGTCTTGGCTGGTGTACTACTCGTTTTTAGAAAAAATTACCTACTGGGTGGCCTTGTATTTGCCATTGCCTTTGCACTTAACTTATATAGTAATCATCCGCAGATGACTTTTTATCTAGGGATCATTTTAGGGATACTCGTCATCGGGTATTTTATCGAATCTATATTAAATAAAGAGCTTGCACACTTTGGTAAATCCGTAGCAATACTTGTATTGATGACGCTGGTAGGTGTAGGTACATCGGCTTCTAAATTATGGACGACTTACGAGTATGGACAGGATACGATGAGAGGTAAACCGATCTTGTCCAAAACAGCCTCTGAGGGAAGTAGTAGTGATCAGGAGGGGCTCGATTGGGAATATGCCATGGTATATAGTAATGAGAAGAAGGATCTTTTATCTATGATTATTCCACTTGCAATAGGAGGAGGATCGACAGAGATGCTTGGTAAAAATTCGGCTTTCGCCAAAGAAATGAGAAAAAGAGGAGCAGATACCCGCAATGGAATACCAGCTCCTAGTTACTGGGGTAATCTTCCGATAAATGGGGGACCTGTTTACATGGGAGCTATTGTGATGTTTTTGTTTTTGCTTTCTTTTATAACTTTAAAAGGTACTTTAAAATGGTGGGGATTAGTAGCTGTTGTTTTGACTTTATTGTTTTCATTAGGTAAAAATTCGTCCATAGTAAATGGACTATTTTTTGATTACTTTCCCTTGTTTAAGCAGTTTAGAACACCTAATTCCGTCATTGGTATTACCAGTATCCTTATACCGTTTATAGCGTTTTATGGACTAGATAAATATCTCAAAACCGAAAATAGAAATAATAAAACCCTATATATTGCAGCAGGTATTACATCAGGTATATGTCTCTTATTTGCATTTATGGGGTCAGTGTTTTTTGATTTTATAGGAATTAATGATGCTCGTTATACGCAGATGGGTTATGCAATGGATTCTCTTGTGGACGAACGTAAATCGATGTTGATGATCGGTGGGATTAAGAGTGCAGCGATGATTATAATTGCTGCAGGACTTCTGTATATGTCTAATATTGGGAAAATTAAAACGGTCTGGGTAGTTTTAGTGATAGGTCTGATAGCAGCTGTAGATCTATTTTCTGTAGGGAAAAGATATTTAAATCAGGACGACTTTAAAACTGCTAGAAAACTAGAAGAAAATTTTAAACCGAGACCTGTAGATCTTCAGATTTTACAAGATAAAGATCCTTATTATCGTGTTTTAGATTTATCTATTAATACATGGAATTCTTCCGAAGCATCTTACTTTCACAAGACAATCGGCGGATATCATGCTGCAAAATTACAGCGAACGCAAGACATCATAGTAAATCATATTTCTAAAAATAATATTAAGGTGTTGAACATGTTAAACACCAAATATATTATTCAACCTACAGGCGATGGTAAAGCTACCGCTCAGCTAAATTCTGCTGCTTTAGGAAATGCTTGGTTTGTAAATAATATAAATATTGTTCCAGATGCAGATACAGAAATCTCTAGGCTTAATGACTTTGACCCGCTAGGGGATGCGATTATACACCAAGAATTTAAGGACTATATCGGAGGGCTTAATCCAAATAAAAATGGAACTATAAAATTAACATCTTACAGTCCTAATAAACTGACCTATTCTGCTAATACTTCTTCAGACCAATTGGCTTTATTTTCTGAGGTATGGTATGGTCCAGATAAAGGATGGGAAGCCACTATAGACGGACAAAAAGTAGATCATATACGAGCTAATTATATTTTACGGGCTTTGAAAGTGCCAGCAGGAAAACATGAGATCGTCTTTGAGTTTAACCCATCCACTTATCGAGTAGGAGAGATGATCGGACTGATTTGTTCGCTATTATTAATTATAGGTTTACTCGGTTATATTTATCTACGATATAAAGGAAGTGATCTGGTAAAAGATGTAGCATAATCATACTGTATGAAGCGAGTGCTGATCATTACATATTACTGGCCTCCATCTGCGGGTTCTGGTGTCCAGCGCTGGCTAAAATTATCTAAGTATCTTCCAGAGCATGGCTGGCAACCCGTTATTTATACGCCAGAAAATCCAGATTTTGATTTAAAAGATGATACGCTGCTCAGAGATGTTTCTCCGCATTGTGAGATCGTTAAACGACGGATATTAGAACCGTATCACTTGGCTAAAATGCTAACGGGGAAGAAAAAATTAAATACTGGTATCGTTACAAAAAAGGAGAAACAATCTCGCTTATCGCAAATGATGAACTGGGTTAGAGGAAACTTATTTATTCCTGATCCTAGGGTGATATGGGTAAAGCCATCTATAAGATTTCTTAAAAAGTATCTAAAAGAAAATCCCGTAGATGCGATTATAACCACAGGACCTCCTCATAGTATGCATTTGATAGGACTAGGAATAAAAAGGGCTTTAGGTATTCCGTGGGTTGTAGATATAAGAGATCCATTTTCCAAACTAGATTTCTTAGATACCTTTAATGTATCAGATAGATCTAGGAAGAAATACCAGAAAATGGAACAAGTTATTTTGAGCACTTGTGACAACGTGATAGCTACAAGTTACTCCATGCCAGAGATGTTAGAGGACTTTGATGTGAGCAAGTTTAAGACCATCACTAATGGCTTTGATAGTGAAGATTTTGAGGGATTGCAACGGAGTACAAGTGACGCTACTTATTTATCCTCGTATACGATCTATCATGCGGGTTTACTAAATGCATTACGTAATCCTAGACACTTATGGACCGCAATATCGAATGTAAAAAATCTGGATATAAAGATACAATTAGTAGGTACAATAGATCCATCCGTTATAGAGATTATAAAATCATCCATCGGAGATAGACAAGAACTAGTGTTAGAGGGGTATAAGTCTCATGATGAGGTATTACAAGATTATAAACGTGCGGATGTCTTATTACTTTTAGTAAATGAAAGTTACAATTCAAAAGTAAATATCCCAGGTAAATTATTTGAGTACCTAGCTATGGGTAAAACCATAATTGCAATCGGCAAGCCGACGGATGATGCGATAAAGTTGATCAGTGATTTAGGATTTGCTACTTTTGATTATAGTCATCAAATCACTAGTGATGAGTTAGTGGATGCTTGTAGCAGAAAACCTATTCATCAAGACATAGATATGTATTCTCGTAAGTCTACAGCTAGTGTATTGGCTAGGTTATTAGAGGCGTTAAAAAATAAAGATGTTTAAAAGTAAATTAAGAAATGGCTTGAGAAGACTAGCTAGAAAAGGAAGAGCAGAAGCAGATAAAGCCTTTCCTAAAATTGATTTTAAAGCAAAGCATATTGTTAACTGTCAGTCTATAATAGACCGTGAAAACATGTTACAGCATATGCCTAAAAATGGAGTTGTTGCGGAGATAGGAGTATTTAAAGGAGATTTTTCAGAATCCATTTTTAAAATTACCAAACCTTCTAAATACTACCTGATCGATATATGGGGCTCCGATCGATATAACGATAAGCACTTAAATACAGTAAAATCTAAATTTAAGAAAGAATTAAAAACAGGTCAAGTAGAAATCATAAGGGCTTTATCTTTCGATGGCATACAGACTTTGCCAGATGCTCATTTAGATTGGGTTTATTTAGATACTGATCATTCCTTGGGAACTACTAGGAAAGAATTAGCATTACTACTTCCTAAGATGAAACCCGGAGGTGTCATTGCCGGTCACGATTATATACAAGGTAATTGGGTAGGAGGGATACGTTATGGTGTGGTGGAAGCGGTAAGAGAAATCTGTGTAAATCATGATTGGGAGCTTATTTATATCACCCATGAATTATCCAATAATCCTTCCTTTGCGATAAAGAAAATATAATTTGACGGATTATGTTTTTATTAAGTGTAATTTGGATTTTTCTATTCGTTTATACTGCTTAGGATTTGCTTGTAAAAATTCATCTACGGCTTTACGACATCCAGAATAATGGAAATAGTCATCTATAAGCATAAGTCCACCCTTAGATATTTGCGGATGGATTTTTTCTAAACAAAATTTTACAGAATCATACCTGTCGCAGTCTATATGAGCAAAAGCAATAGACTTATCTTGGAAGTCCATGGTTTTTTGGAATTTCCCTTTGATGAATTTTATGTTTGATTGATTTATATCAATCTGGAATTTTTGGAAATTGGCTTTTACTTTATTTATAAGATCATCCTCATATCCGTAATAGGTATTACCTGCGATCCCGGAGGATTTCCCACTTTGTATTATTTGATAACGCTCATGTACATCTTGACCATCTTCTTCTGTCGGTGCAGGGATCATGTCATACACATCGTAGAGTAAAAATTCTACTTCGGGATTTTTATAAAAGTAAGTAAAAATGGCACTACCACCTAGAGCCACTCCGGCCTCCAGATAAATACCTTTTACACCATTATTCTTAATATTTAATAATGCATCTTCCATCTCGAGAAGATCCGTAGGTTTAAGATAAGTAAGACCTTGAGAGATAAGCTTATCGATTTTAGGATTTTTAAATCTTATAAACCTAGATTTAATTTTATGAACTAAACTCATGCAAAGAACGATTTTACTTTATCCTTAATAAAATTTCGATGATAATTCACCGGTTCTTGTTTGTTACCTGCATGATCCCAGTCTATGATTTTGGATAAGTCTTTTTGACCTGTAAATTTATAAATACCAGAACTACGTAATAATTTAGAATAGGATTGGTTACTCGAGAAAGGAAAATACTTTTGGTCTAGAGTATTCATTAAGTCTAATATTCCATCAAATCTTTTTCGAGCATTTTTGCGATCATAGCCCAGATCCATAAAATAAACTGGAGTTCCCATAGCTAAGCAGGGAAGAGCACAATGGATACGAGACGTAATGACTAATCTTGCGGCAGCATATCTTTTGAGTAATGCTTCTGCAATAGGAAGTCTTTCCTGAACAGTTAGATTCTGGATATCCATATCATGCTTTACACGTACAATTTTTGATTTTAAAGAAGCAGGAACCATTCGAGCGATCATTTGATTAGCATAATCCTCATTATTCATTTTAAGGAAAGCGTCTGCAAATATTATTTCACCCGAATCTTTAATTTTCTCTTTTAAGTCCAGCGTAAGTGTTAAGCATGATGAATAATAACTATCTACCCCGATGCTTTTTAATCTAGCAGCTGTATCTTTATCTCTACATCCTATAGGTCCATGGTTATTATAGTAGGATTTAAGAGCAGGGTTAAGCATATATTTTTCCGCTCCGTAGTAGCCACTGATATGAAAGGATATAAACAAAGGATCTATTTGTTGAGAAGGTGGCCAGTTTTGAGGCTGAGCCATAAAATATCCGTTACAAAGTAGTTTTACCTTTTGATCATTATATGTATTTAAGGCCTCTCTATCTAGAAAAACGTCTGTACCTTCGATGAGAGAGTTAGCGGCATAAGTTTGTACAGTGTCCCCGATGTTGTATGTATCTTTATAGTATATAACCGCTTTTTTCAATGCGTCCTTTTCTTAATATTAAATAAATAATTACGGATTCTTGTAATATTGCCGCAAGGTATGAATAAAAAAAGTCAAAATTTAGCAATTATTTCACCCGTTAAACCGACGTATTCAGAAACGTTTATTAAAGCCCATATTGACAAGCTTCCGTGTAAAACACATTTGTTTTATAGTTTAAAGAAAATGGGGTATCACCCTATATATAATCCTCTAGATCAACCTCTATTTAGTGATTTAAAGGTTATCAACTATTTAGAAACGGCATTAGAAAGATTATCAAATCCTCAGATTGGTTATTATTTTAGAAAGCATGCTTTTAGGAAATATCTCATAGATTATAAGGTAGATTGTATACTTGCGGAATACGGACCATCGGGTTACATGGTGATGGAGGATAGCAAACTATTAAATATTCCTTTGGTGGTTCATTTTCATGGAAGAGATGCATATCATTTTAAAACATTGAAGAAATATGGTGTTCGCTATAGGCGAATGTTCAGCATAGCTCAAAAGATCATTGCTGTATCTACTGAAATGAAACAAGAGCTTGTAAAAATAGGCTGTCCAGAACATAAGATTAATGTCACGCCTTGCGGACCTAATGAAAAATTTGATTTAAATCTTTCTCTAAATTCAAAACCGATACATTTTCTGACCACTGGAAGATTTGTTGGTAAAAAAGCACCTCAGCTTACCATTAAAGCTTTTGCTCAATTACATAAATCTTTTCCAGAAGCAAGAATGACCATGATTGCTAACGGTCCATTGCTGTTAGAGTGTAAGCAGTTGGCCATTAGTTTGCATTGTAAAGATGTTATTGATTTTCCAGGACCCGTTTCTCAAGATGAGATTACCCATTTAATGAATCGATCTTTTGCCTTTTTACAACATAGTATTAGAGCCGAAGATGGAGACTCAGAAGGGACACCTGTCTCAATACTAGAGGCAATGCTAGCCGGATTACCAGTTGTAAGTACAAGGCATGCTGGGATTAAAGATGTCATTATAGAAGGAGAGTCAGGATTACTTGTAGATGAGGGAGACTGGAAGTCTATGAGTAAAAAAATGGAATGGCTGATATTAAATAAAAATGAAGCTTCTCAGATGGGAGTAAAAGCTTCATTAAGGGTTAAAAGTAATTTCACCATGCAACACCATATAGACAAAGTTTGGAGTACAATACAGTCATGTATTAATTAATATTTTTCATGGGAATAATTATAAAAGAAAGCTTTAACCAGACTGTACTCAGGATTATTATATCCTTTGTCGGGGCTTTAGCATTGATATTTATTTACCCTTTAGATAGGGAGCTTTATGGGCTATTTGGATACATACTTACTACTTCTTCATTTCTTATGGCTTTTGTTGTTCTGGGATTGGGTTTAGCATCAATGAGATTTTTTCCTTATACCGCTAATGATGCTAAAAGTAAGAAGCGGTTTTTCTATTTTCTTCTAAAAATCTTTTCTTTTAACACCGTCATTTTTCTTATACTTTTTTATTTGTCTAAGGATCTTATCGTAAAATTTGCAGATAATCCATCTCCCGAGTACGAATACTATTTATGGTATATAGGACTGGGAGCAGTTCTTTTTAGTATTATAGAAATGCTCGTTAAGTATCTATCTAATTATAAGATAGTAGCTATTCCAGTAGCATTACAGACCACTTATAAAATCGGAACTCCTATTGCTTTTATTTTAGTTTATTATGAAATCATCAATAAGGAGAGTGGCGTATGGCTTATCTTTTCTCTACTCATCATTTCTATGATTATCTTGATGTATATGGCTTTAACCAAGTTAAATATCATAGAGAAAACTAGAGACTTAAATAAGGAAACGGGCTTTTCTAATAATTCATTTTTTTCTTACTATTTCTGGGCTTTTGCGAGTAGTGCAGGAAGCTTAGTCGCTTTTAAAATAGATGGATTTATGGTTCCAGCTATGACAGATTTTACGTTAAATGGAGATTATAGTATGGCTATGTTTATGACTACACTCATAACCATTCCTATAAGTGCTGTAATATCTATTGCTCATCCACTGATATCAGAGGCATGGAAAAATGACGATTATAGTCAGATAAAATCTATCTATTTAAAAGGATCAGAAAACTTATTATACATTGGAGTTTTTATGCTTTTAGCTTTATTTCTACTGCTAGATTTTCTTCCTTTGTTTTTTGCAAATATTGCTTCCATAATAGATTTAGATATTATAGAGAATCTAAGTATCAAATGGAAAGAGCTTAGTTACCTTAAATTTTTGGTGATGATATTGGGTATCTCTAAGTTGTTTGATATGGCGTCGGGTGTAAATGGAGTAATTATACAGCACTCTGTATGGTATAAATATAATACTGTGTTTATACTCCTACTTGTGATAATAAACGTGATACTAAATTACTTTTTAATAAAATGGCACTCTATTACCGGTGCTGCCATAGCTACGACGATATCGCTGATCGTGTTTAATATTTTAAAAACAATGCTCATTTATAAGAAGATAAAAATGCATCCTTTTAGTTGGAAAATGCTAGGCTTTATGGCAAGTGTAATTTTAGTCGGGTGGAGTAGTTTTTATAATTCCGAGCATCACTCATTATTGCTCACTTTTATTTTTAACTTGATCATCGCTTCATTGTTTTTAGTTATCTGGCTATATGTATTTGATTTTGCACCAGATACTAAAAAGAGCCTTCATAATATTATACATAAAATGATGGGTAAAAAGTCTAACGACATCGGAGACATTATCGATCGCTAAAAAAAACTTAATTATTGGAAAATCTACATTGGCGAAAGCCTGTTATCCTCCACACTCGATCTGCAAGGTAGAGATTTGTGACGACCATAAATCAGCTAAACTTTCCTCGTCTCCTTCATCACAAAAATCCGTAACCTCTAATATCGTTTGCTGAGTAAGCTCAGATTTATACATTCTAAATTCTAAATACTCTCCATCCTCTGCATCTTCCCAGATAAAGCGGATTCTTTCTTCTTCTATATCATCTACTAGTTCTGCAACCTCCTCTGATCCATCCCAAGAAAACGTATATCTCTCTGCGGTTAAATCACATGCATCACAAAACCATCTTACAAGACAATCATTATTAGTTAGGAACTTATACAAGATCGCAGGCGATGCTTTAAAAATAAACTCTAATTCTATGGACACTCTCTTCATTTCTCAATTCAAATTTAACAATACATAATGTTGTCTTACAAAGGCTGCAATAAAGAATATTTTATCTAATATTCAAAACTTTAATGCGTTTTTTTGTTTATATTCTTTTCTAATAATACAGATAGTATCATAATAGTTCCTTGTATTATCGCAATTATAGTTTTATCTTTGCGGCTTGTTAGAAGTGCATTCCTTTTTTACACACAGTTAAAGACCAGAGAATAATAGATGAGGCAGCTAAAAATAACCAAGTCAATTACTAATAGAGAATCTCAATCTCTAGAAAAGTATCTTCAAGAAATAGGTAAGGTAGATCTTTTAACTCCTGATGAGGAAGTAGATTTAGCAAAAAAAATAAAACAAGGCGATCAAGAGGCTTTAGAGAAATTGACTAAAGCCAATTTAAGGTTTGTGGTTTCTGTAGCTAAACAATACCAAAATCAAGGATTGTCATTAAGTGATTTAATAAATGAAGGTAACCTAGGTTTAATAAAAGCGGCTCAGCGTTTTGACGAAACCAGAGGTTTTAAATTTATCTCTTATGCTGTTTGGTGGATTAGACAGTCTATCTTACAAGCGTTAGCGGAACAATCTAGAATCGTAAGATTACCACTTAATAAGGTCGGTTCCTTAAATAAAATTAATCGAGCTTTTTCTGAATTAGAACAAGAATACGAAAGAGAGCCATCTGCAGACGAACTAGCAGATCTTCTAGATATTACCACAGATGAAGTAGAGACGACATTAAGCGTTGCTGCCCGTCACGTATCTATGGATGCACCTTTTGTATCAGGAGAAGATAATTCTCTTCTGGATGTTTTAGAAAACAGCATGACTCCCGGTACAGATAGTTCTTTAGAATATTCTGCATCTCTGAGACAGGAAATAGAAAGATCATTAAGTACACTTACAGAGCGTCAGATGGATGTAATAAAATTATACTTTGGTATAGGGATAGAACACCCGATGTCGCTTGAGGATATAGGAGAAAAATTTGGTCTAACCAGAGAGCGTGTGAGGCAAATAAAAGATAAAGCCATCAATAAATTACGATCTGTTTCTAGAAGTAAATTGCTTAAACACTACCTAGGAGCATAGTAAACTAGCTTACATTTCGGATTTTTATTTTAGCTTGGCAAGAATTATGCATCTTGATAGATGTCTATGAGTTCAGAAAATCAATCTAAGAGAAAATATACAATAGTAGAACCCTTGCTACTCGCACTTATGATGGTGGTGGGTATCATGCTCGGCTATAAAATGAACTCTGCTCCTAATAGTCATTCTCTAATAGATAAGATAGATAACGCAGGTACGCTCGGAAGAGTAGAAGAGATTATACGCTTTATAGAAAATAAGTATGTAGACAGTATAGACAGTGAGCAAATGATGTCTGGCGTTGTCGAAGGGATCCTCCAAGATCTCGATCCACATTCCATTTATATTCCTCCATCAGAGCTAGAAGATGTCGATCGACAGATGTCGGGAAAATATTACGGGATAGGTATCGAGACACTGACGATGCAAGACACAGTGACCATCAGTAGAATACTAGAAGGGAGTCCAGCTGCTCTGGTAGGATTTAAGCAAGGTGATAAAATACTGACGGTAAATGATTCTGCAGTTGCTGGAATAGATTACGAATTAGATAAATTATCAAGCCTTGTATCTAATGCTACGGGAATGATCAGGTTTAAGATTTTGGAAAGGGCCAGTGGTCTTCCTAAAACGATCAAAGTACAACCTGCGGAGATTCCTGTAAATTCTGCGGAACACTATTTTAAACTAGATGATGATATCGGATATATAGAATTATCCAGATTTACGTCCAAAAGTTACACTGAATTTATGACTGCTTTAGAGGCTGTTGTTAACAATAAATCTTTAGAAAACTTAGTGATCGATCTAAGAAATAATCCGGGAGGATATTTGCCTGAAGCTAATAAAATACTCAGCCAGTTATTTCCAGAGAAAGATAGAGTGATGTTGTACACAGAAGGGCGTAATAGTGAGAGAAGGGAGTATAAGACCAATGGAAAGAATTTTTTTAGAGTAAATAATATAGCTGTTCTTATAGATGAAGGATCAGCCTCGGGATCAGAGATCCTAGCCGGAGCGATACAAGACTGGGATAGGGGAGTAATCATAGGAAAGAGATCTTATGGTAAAGGTTTAGTTCAAGAGCAGTATCCTCTTAAAAATGGTGGAGCGATCCGACTAACAATAGCTAAGTATTATACCCCTTCAGGAAGACTTATACAGAGACCTTTTAATGATCGTAATGCATATTACGATTCTATAGATGACCGTAGTGAAAATGGAGAATTGGCGGAAGCCATCGATAGCTCTCAAATATTTAAAACTAAAAAGTATAATCGTACTGTTTATGGCGGCGGTGGGATAAAACCAGATATTATCGTAACACCTACTTCTTTTGGATTTAGCGACGATTATCAGGATTTATATCAGGCAGTTAGAGCATTTCTTTTTAAAGAGTATTTAGAGGGAAGGCTTGATTACTCAAAAGAAGATTTACTGAATAAAAAGGTGGATAATTTTAAATTTTTAGAAGCTTTTAAAGAGGAAAGCAATTTTTCTCAAGAGTTAATCGACACTAATTTTACTCAGTTAAATAGAGATATTGTACTACTTATTGCGAGGTATAATCACGGAAGTACATTCGAAAAGCAAGTAAATGCCCAGTTTGACTTAATGATACAGGCTGCCATAGATTGTTTTTCTAAGACAGATATCTTTGCCGAACTACAGCCACGTTAAGTACGTATAAATTCTAAATCACCCTCTTGGTTAAACATAGCGACTACAGAAGGGTCTGCTTTTGTAAGATCATCCTGACGATGTTTAACAACATAGTCCACTTCTTTTAACATTCGTTTATCGATATCTCTAAAGCTTGCTGGAAAATCTTTTCCGCTATAGTTTGCTGATGTAGAAACTAATGGAACCCCTAAAGCATCTATTAGTGTTCTGCAAAAAGGATCTGTTGTCAATCTAACCCCTAAGCTTCCAGAAGCATGAGCTACAGGAGGAAGTATAGATTTTGCTTTTTTATAGATAAGCGTTAATGGCTTAGTATGATGTAAAAGTAGGGTTTCTATCCTTGGATGGACATGTTCTACAGTATTAGTGAGCATGTCGATCGAGGATACTAGTACGCTTAGTGGTTTGGAAATATCTCTCTTCTTAATGTTGAATATTTTAGCTATTGCATCTCGATTATCTGCTCTACATCCGATACCCCAAATGGTGTCAGTAGGATATATTATTACGCCATTGTTATTTAAAACCTCTATGATGTCTTCTATCTCATCCATACACTCAAAACTATTGACTATTTTTGTAACTATCTTTCTAATAATTAAGGAAGTAAAAACGTTTATATATTAATAAAAGTATGCTCCCATCCACCTTTATTAAAGTTATTACTGTGAAAAATTTGTTTCCCGTTATTCTCGCTTGTTTTTGTTTCTTATTTATCATGCAAAATAAGGCATATGCTGCACATATTGTAGGAGGAGATGTTACCTATGATTGCCTTGGTTTAGATACGCTAGCTAATGGGAATGTAAATATTAGATTGCGGATAGAATTTAACATGTATCGAGATAATGGTGGTCAAGGATTAGGGCAGGGGCCAGGAGCTGGATTTGATATGCCTGCAAATTTTGGAGTGTACAGATTATCAGGTAACAACGTACAGCATATTACCACACAAACAGAAACCATCGATATTAATGAGGAGGTAGAATTTGATGATAGTAATCCATGTATCTCTTATCCCCCTCAAGTAGGTGTGGACAGAGCATTGTATAGTTTTGATATCACATTACCCTTATTGACGGGGCCAGATGATCGATATTTGATATCATATCAGCGTTGCTGTCGGAACCAGACAATAGATAATTTAGTGGCACCAGGAGAAACGGGTGCTGTATTTAGTATAGAGATCACGTCTCTTGCTATGAGTATATGTAATGATAGTCCTAGTTTCAATAATTTTCCTCCTGTGATTATTTGTTCGGGAGAAGATATAAATTTTGATCATTCGGCAAACGATGCAGAGGGACATCAGATCTTTTATGAATTTTGTGCTCCTTTAACATCCGGAGGTACAGATGGGGCAACTACGCCTGGTGATCCTAATTCATGTACTGGAGTAACGCCTGATCCAGCCGGATGCCCTCCACCATATGATGAGGTCATATTCCAATTACCTAATTACTCTGCTACTAATCCAATGGCAGGAGATCCACAAATAACGATAGATGCGATAACAGGTTTGATTTCGGGTGTACCCCAATTAAATGGTCAGTTTGTGGTAGGTGTATGTGCTCGAGAAATATTTAATGGACAGATCATGACAGTGATCAGGAGGGACTTCCAGTTTAATGTCGCCACATGTACACCTAATGTAGTCGCTGATATAGAACCGGAGCCCCCGGCTACGGTAGGTGAGATAAATGGAACACCGACGATTATTACATGTGGAGAGAATATAATTCCTTTTGAGCATGTAGGGTCTACAGATAACGTCCTTTCCTATTACTGGGAGTTCGATATTAACGGGAATTTACAAACTGCAGATACCCAATCCACAACTTTCGAATTTCCAGGACCTGGATCTTATAGCGTATTATTAGTGACGAATGAGGGGCTGACCTGTGAAGCTAGGGATAGCTTTCCAGTCGTTATTTATCCAGAGGTCTATGCTGATTTTAGTTTTGATTATGACACCTGTACTGCTGGCCCTGTAATGTTTATTGATAGTAGTTTTACAGATGCCCTAAATATTGTGGATTTAGAATGGGATTTTGCGGGTGATCAAATTCAGCCAGGTCAAGACCCAGAATCTCCAGATCATGTTTTTGGTGCACCGGGCAATTTACCGGTAAAACTGATCGCAACTGATAATAATAATTGTAAAGATTCAATTACTCAGATTGTACCTTATTTTCCAGTACCTAATTTAATCATCATAGAGCCTAATACTTTTGTTGGTTGTGCTCCTGCGGATATTTTTTTTAATAATTTATCGACGCCTATAGATTCTACATATGATATTACCTGGGATTTTGGAGATGGAGAATTTGGAGATGAGATTAGTCCATCACATTTGTATACAGATGTAGGTCTGTATTCTGTGAGTGTAACGATCGTATCGCCTCTAGGCTGTCTTGTAGAATCTTTTTTTAGCGAACTGATAACCATAGAGCCTAAGCCTACTGCGGATTTTACGTTTTCTCCGGAGATGCCTAATGTATTTAATAAAGAGGTAGAGTTTTTTGATAGGAGCCTGGGAGCAGATGCTTGGCAGTGGGATTTTTCAGGAGAAGGATTTTCTAATGATCCAAATCCAACGTATGAATTTAAAGATACAGGTATTTACAATGTTCAGCTAGTCGTAAAGCATCCAGAAGGATGTACAGATACACTAGTAAGGATTATAGACATCGAGCCGATCGTAAGCTATCATATGCCTAATGCATTTACGCCTAATGGCGATGCAACTAATGATATTTTTAAGGGTAATGGTAGGTTTGATGGAATTGAAGATTTTTCTTTTACGATATGGAATCGATGGGGAGAAATGGTGTTTGAAAGTAGAGATCCATTTGTTGGATGGAATGGTACAAAAAACAACTCGGGACAAAATTCTCCAGCAGGAGTTTATGTATATGAGGTAAACTACAGTAACCCTCGAGGAGAAGAGTTTAATTTACAAGGGCATGTAACACTATTACGATGATAAAATGCTTTAAAATAAAGTGATTATTAGTAAGTATTTATCTATCTTTGCACCCGCTTAAAGAATATAGCTATGGATTTAATAAAATACGTTCACGAACAAGTGACACCTGCAAAAAACCTTCCTGAATTTAGACCAGGAGATAATATTACAGTGAGTTATAAGATCGTTGAGGGAGCAAAAGAAAGAATACAAACCTTCCGTGGAGATGTGATTCAGATAAATGGATCGGGATCTACTAAAACTTTTACAGTGCGTAAAATGTCTAGTGGAGTAGGGGTAGAAAGAATTTTTCCATACAATACTCCTAACCTTGTGGAGGTAGAAGTATTAAAAAGAGGGAAGGTGAGAAGAGCAAAACTGTTCTATTTGAGAGGTCTAAAAGGTAAAAAGGCTAAGATCAAAGAAAAAACAAGAAGATAATAAATTAAGCCTCGCAATTGTGAGGCTTTTTTATTTGCCATAAGTTGTTTATTTTTCTAAAGTTTATGAATACCAGAATTTTATGAAAAAACCTTTAATAATCCTATTGATACTCCTTCTATCCGTTATTTCTTGTAAAGAAGATAAAGTTTTTCTTAAAGAAGATTTACAAGGATACTGGATGGTAGTCGGTGCAAAAAGAAACGGGAAAACTACAAAATCGCTCAGAGGGGCATGGATAAAATTTAGAGACATGGAGATGGTAGATAATTTTCTTTCGGATAAAGAAATACATCCGTATTCTTTAAAAGGAAGTACACTGATCCATCATGTAGAACCAGAGCGTAAATATTCATTACATAGAGTCACTGCCGACACTTTAGAATTAAGTACGACTTTAGATGCTTATAAATTTGATTTAACTTTAGAGCGTAAATACGAAACTCAATAAATTTAATGATCAATGAAAAATATTACTCTCTTTCTCATATTTTTCATTTCTTATTCTCTTAATGCCTTAGATGTCAGTGTGACCCATGCTACATTTAATAATGATAAAGAGACTTACGTCGAATATTACTTCCACTATGTAGGCAAAACCTTAAATTTTCTTCCCGTAAATGAGAAAATCACTAATGTTCAAGCTGCAGTAGAAGTATTAATCTTAATTAAAAAACAAGGGGCTATTATCGACTATGATAAGTATAAATTATCTAGTCCCGTTTTTACAACTCCGTCAGATTTTCAAGATATAAAGCGTTTTGTATTACCAAAAGGCGACTATGTTATAGAGATTGAAATTGTTGATCTTAATAATCTGGAGAGTACCTTTAAATGGAATGGGAAACAAAACATATCAGGATTTCAAAACCAAATTGTAGATGTCTCAGACGTACAACTACTGGCTTCAGTAGTGCAAAGTGACGAAACGGCCCCTACGGCTTTTAGTAAGAGTGGATTTACTTTTGAAATTTTACCTTACGATTTTTTACATGAGAAGTATAAGCAAATAAATTTTTACTCAGAATTTTATAATCTCGATAAAAACGAAGATCAGCTTTATGTCAGCTATGGTGTGAGGAAAGACTTTGTAGGAAAAAAAGGAGATGAGGTTTATATCAGATCAAAAAAAATTAAAAATTCGGAGCAGATTGTTCCGTACTTAAGTGCTTTAGATATAAAGGAGCTTAAATCTGGAAATTATCATGTATTTGTAGAGATAAAGAATAGGAATAAAGAGATTCTTGCTGCCGCATATCGTGATTTTCAGAGGAGTAATCCTGGTTATGATTTTGAGATTAGTTTAAATAGTAACGGTGATTTTGAAGACTCGTTTGTAAAAAAACTGGATCAAAGTAAGCTAGATTATTATGTGCGAGCTCATATGCCGATCGCCAGAGCGGATATGATCTCAGTTATGAATTCTGTGTTAAAAGATGGATCCGCAGCAAGTAAAAAATACTTTTTATATAAACATTGGACGGATGTAAATGAGGCTCATGCGGGTACTTTATTTGATAAATACATGGAAGTAGCAGATGCTTTAGATAAGATGTATAATTCTGGATTTGGTTATGGTTTTGAGACGGATCGAGGATATATCTATCTTAGATATGGAAGACCTTCTCAGCAAATAGAGGTGACGGATGAGCCTTCTGCTCCTCCTTATGAGATATGGGCTTATGACGTTATCCCGGACACAGGAGAGACCAATGTAAAATTTGTTTTTTATAATCCGACGTTGCAACATAATGCCTTTGATCTATTACACTCTACCTGCCGAGGCGAACGTTTTAATCCTGCATGGGAAACAGAGTTATATAAAAACGCAACTACCGAGGATACTCGCCGATCTATAGATGCCACTACTGTGCAAGATAATATGGGCAGAAATGCTCGAAGACTTTTTGATGAGTTGTAGGTTATAACTCAGAAATATTTCCGCCTGATAATCATAATCACTTTATGGTTATTATTATTGTTGTTGTTATATATCCTTGCTTTCCTGCATTAAAATAAATGGAAGAACAATTACCAATATCGATACTCGAATTATTAGGAATGCATATTTATCTGAGTTCTATTACATTGGGAATTGGAATAATTGTTTTGTTTATTTTAATGAAGTCCGATCATCAATTTTCTTGGGTAAAATATATTACTAAATCTATTCAATTACTATTAGTAGTAATTATAGTATCTTTTTTAATCTGGGTAAAATGGCCATTTGGATTTGACATTATGCTCGGGCCTATTAATTTACCTACTTCTATCATAATTATAATCTTTCTAGGATTGTACTCAGTATTTAAACCTAAGTATAATTGGTAATAATAAATTGCAGATTAGAAATTTGAGAATTTACGCATTTTCAAGGTTTCCTTTATATAGGGAACATCCTTAACCCAATAGCAGTGAATATGATAAAAAGGTATTTCTAGAATAGGAGAGTCGATAAAAGGGAGCATTCTGTTTATAACCTGTTTTATGTTGGTCTAAGAATAAAAATCCGTGTAAGTCCTATTATCGGCAAGAATTGAACTAATAAAATACTAGATTTTTATAAAATCCATACCTACTTTTTCATCGCTGGTTTGTATTGTGACCGCATAATAGCCAGCAGTCCAGGAATCAATATCCAAGTTAAGTATCTCTTCTGAGGTACCATTATTAATTTCTTCTGTTATATAAACTAGTTGGCCTAGAGCATTATGTATAAATAACTCATACTTCTCATTGAGAGGAACAGTATATTTTAAGACTAGGTTATTAGATACTGGATTAGGTACGATAGTACTAAAAGATAAAACATTTACTGGAGTAGCTCCTTCTGAAATTTCGTTACATGCTCCCACTAAATCTAATACTCCACCGCTGGCGATAGATCCATTTAAACCATTTACAGATCTGGAGGAGTTTACGATTGCATTTCTAAGTAGTAATGCTTTTTGAGCTGGATCATCATTATCCGTAAATAAATCGAGATTTAAAGAATATAGCAATGCTACAGTTCCAGCCACCATCGGTGCTGCTGCCGATGTTCCTCCAAAAGAGGAATAGTCATTATTTAGCTTACAAGAAAACATTTCGTCTCCAGGTGCAGCGATATCGATATGTGTGGGACCAAAGGCTCCTTGGATGACATCAGCGGCGTCCGTAGAAGTGACAGCGATGATATAAGGTGAAGTGCACGTTGATGGCATGTCACCTGTGATATCTATATTTTTTGAAGAATTACTAGTAGAAACGGCACTGATTATTCCCTCTTCTCCCATAGAATCAAACATCCCACACCAGATAGGGAAATCAGAAGCTTGTACGTCATCGATCCCAAACGAGGAGTTAGACGCCACGACAAAGGCTCCCTCTGCTCCGTTAGTATCGTTATATAAACGGCGTTGATCCTCAGCATAACCGTAAGCCTTTACAATATCAGAAACAAGTCCACCTGTACTGATAAGCATTATTTTTACATTCCAGTTTATTCCGGAGATACCTGTATTATTATCTCCCTTTGCTCCTATTATTCCCGCTACAGAGGTTCCATGAGAGAGTTTTATATGATCATCTGTCTCTGCAGAAATATTTACGCCTACGATATCATCTATAAATCCATTATTATCATTATCTATATTATCTCCATCTATTTCTCCAGGGTTGATCCATAAATTAGGTATAAGGTCTTCGTGCAGTGCATCATAACCATCATCGATTATCGCAACTACGATATCATCTCCATTTACGGTGGTCCCTCCAGTAGATTTTTCCCAAAATTCCGGTGCATTGATAATGTCTAATCCATCCTGTAAAGCGTAGAATTCGTCATTAGGAGTCTCTCTAGATTCTACATAATAGTCCTTGGAAACATGTATAATGTTAGGGTCACCATATAAGGATTCTATGGTGGATTCCATAGCTGCATTATCTATCAAAGTAAGTAGGTAGATATTTTTTTTTGCAAAAATAGGCTTGATAGAAGATATGTTTTGAAAATATAAATTACTTCTTAATGTAGTCGCTTCTTGTTCTATTTTAGATATAGATTGTACCATCAAATGATTAGGAGCATAGTCCTGAGCAAAACTGTATAATCCAAATAACAGAAAGAAAATGGTGGTTAGATTCTTCATAGGAAATATTTACTCTAAAATTAGTTGAAAAATTATGAAGCTCAAGAATTAAATCAAGTATTAATATCTATTTGTCGCTGAGATTATCTAACTCTTTACGGAGATCGTCGATGTATTTAAAAGCAAAAATCATCCTCGATCCGTACCAAGAAAAATATTCTCCATTTACTAATATGATAGGACAGTCGATGTCTCTTGAGATTTCTCGGCCATGTTCTTCCTTAAAAGGAAAGGGTTCTGATGATAGCATAATGAGATCCGGATTGCATGACTTTAGCTGAGCTATACTTATCTGAGGATAACGTTCTCTATTTGCAAAAGCGTTAGTAAATCCTGTTTGTTCTAAAATGTCATGGATAAATGTATCATTACCTACAGTCATATACGGACCTTTCCATATCAGGTAGGCTACTTTTAAATCCATATATTTTTTAAAATCAAATAGATTTTTTTGCTCCTTTATGATATTGATGATCTCTGATCCTTTTTGCAAACGGTGTGTAGCCTGTGCAATGAGATGTAACCCTTCTAAAGAGGATTTTAAGTTTTTTATATTGGTTATGAGTGTAGGGAATTCATTGGCTAAAGCCAATATTTGATCTTTATTATTTTCTTCTTTATTTGCTATAATAAGATCAGGCGAGAGCTCTTTTATTATGTCTAAATTGAGGTTTTTAGTACCTCCTATTTTTTCTACTTTTTTTGTCAACGATTTAGGATGAATACAGAATTTTGTAACGCCTACAATGTTTTCTTGTAACCCTAAGTCAAAGAGGTATTCTGTTAAAGAGGGAACCGTACAAATAATACGTTGAGGAGCATTACTAATATCTATCTCTCTACCGATTTGATCTTTTAAATATTCCAATTTAAGATCTATCTTTTTTCAGGCCGGTGTAAGACATCTCTCCAGCCTTAATAGAAATTTCTAGGTGATTTTCTACTGGCGGAATGGGGCAGTTCCATCCATCACCATACGCACAGTATGGATTGTAAGCTTTATTAAAATCTAAAATTACTTTATTATCTATGATATCAGAGGTTTCTAAATCGATGTAGCGTCCACCTCCGTAAGTGCTTTCTCCAGTGGTTAAATCCATGAAAGGTAAGAAAAGGTAATTTTTATACTTCTTCATTTTTATCGTATTGAGATTGCGATAAATAATAAGTGTCCTTTCTTTCCCTTTTAGATTAAAAACGAGTTTGCCATAATTGTAAAATTCTTTTTGTTGGCCACTGTAAGTGGGGATATTAAAACTTTCTTCCGAATTACTAGCAATAAATTGTGCCTCTACTTTGTATGATTCATTAATATCAAAGTAGGATAAATCTGCACGATCATGGATAACTTTTCCTGTGATTCTTTCTTTTTGTTGTGCTGCTCTGATCTTTTTTATGGAATCTGTATAACTTAAAGGATCTTCTTTACCGTAATGTATAGAAGTCGCGTTGCAAGAAAAAAGAAAAGCAACTGCAGCAAAATATAGTATCAGTTTCATTAGTCAAATTTATTAGCTCCAGAAAAAATCCTGGACCATCTGATTCCATTAAAGATACTGCCATCTTTAGTCGAAAACCAAATGAATAATGGTTTCCCTACGATATGGTCGTGAGGTACAAATCCCCAAGCCCTAGAATCTTCAGAATTATGTCTATTATCACCCATGGCCCAATAGTAATCTTGTTTAAAAGTATAACTGTTAGCAGCCTTTCCATTTATAAAAAACTGTCCACCTTTAACCTCATAATCATTGCCCTCGTAATCGTCTATAATCTTTACATAGAGAGCTATATTTTGAGGTGTCAGTTGTACTGTCTCTCCAGCTTTAGGAATCCAGATCGGTCCGTAATTGTTAATAGACCATTTAGGCGAATTATACTTATCGTGAGGAAAAAGAGTAGGATCGGATTGGTAAGGCTGATGTTCTATAGAGATATTAGGGTAAGCTAGCTTTACCGCCTGGAATTGCTTGTCAGTAAGATATAAGCCATAAGACCCGCCGATGTCATCTCCTACGATTCCGAGTTCTTCTAGTTTTTTCTTACTCAGAGCATTCATATCAGATACTTTGTAGAGAAACTGCATTTCCTTTGGATTCTCTGCTTTCTTACCGTTTATATAAACTTGTCTGTTTCTAATATGTAGCGTATCTCCGGCCTTAGCGATGCATCTTTTTATGTAATGATCTTTTTTATCCGTCGGGCGGGTAATAAAATCTTTCCTTCTCATTTGCTGAGCCAGCTGAGCATCTCTAGATGCATATGAAGGGTTTCTATTTACCTGAGCTACGGAGTAAGGTCTACTTGCTGTTACATATACACTATCACCTACAGGCCAGTTAAAAACGATAGGATCGTTATTATCAATAGACTCTAAAGCTGGAAATCTGTAATACGGTAAAGATGGTTTTTCCCAGTATGACTCTCCACCAACGATAGGAACTCTGTTATGTAATAAAGGGAGCATTGCAACTGTCTGCGGCGTACGTATACCATAGTGAGCCTTAGACACAAAAAGGAAGTCTCCTACTAATAATGATCCTTCCATAGAAGGTGTGGGAATAACATATGCTTCTATTAAAAACATACGTATAAAAGCCGCGGCAAAAACAGCAAAAACGATTGACTCTATCCATTCTCTTCCCCAGGATTTAGAGTACTTATTTCCTCTATTTAGTTTTAGAACTTCTGCTTTATTACCAGCAGCGATAGCCTCTTTTATCCTATTATTATATTCGGCCTCTTCTTTTAAGATAGGACCATTATACTTGCTGTCGCTAAAAGCAAGTGGGAAAAAGCTCAACGGAGTTAATGCCACTGCGAGTGCAGAGCTACCAAAACCAAATTTCCCAAAACTTCTAACCATATCTACACAAAGGCCAGCATAGATGAAAAAATTAACCACAGGAATAAGCATTAAGGCAGCCCACCAACTAGGACGTCCTACTATTTTACACCACTCGATAAAGTTTAATCCAGGGACCAGTCCTTTCCATCCATCTACTCCAGCTTTAGGGAATAGAAAGAATAATGAAACAGACATTAAAATATAAGAAACTACAAAAATGGTTAAAACGGTCATCTATAAATTATTGTATTGTAAAGATAATAAAGCTCTTAATGGTATAAACGATTATTCTACAAGGAAGAATAATTTCTCGATTAATGACTTTTAGGTATTATGGTATAATAGGCACAACTAGTCAAAAAATTTCTAAAAAACGGAATAGCAGATATCAAGCTCCATTGTTCTCGGACTTTAAGTCCAAATTTATGCTGATATATCGGATTTATTAAAAAATGTTTTTTTCTAACGATCTTATAATCATGTTTCTTTGCTAATCGTTCGAAATCACCAATACTGAGACCTGTCTCTTTGAGTTCTAATAACTCAGTTATCGTGTGTTCTTTTTGATCTGTACTCTTTAATATTACCTTATAAATAGCTTTAGGAAAAAGATGTATAAATGGTAATTTACTAAGCTTATGGCTGGTAATCTGCTGATGACCTCCGTAAGGCATTTGCCATGGCGGAAACCCAAAAAATATCATTCCGCCGGGAGCAAGAAAATGTTTTAAGTGAATAAGGAATTTATCTTTTTGAGGAAGATGCTCAATGACATCCTTAAGGATAATAATGTCAAATTTATAACTTAGGTCTTTATCCGTATCAATATCAAAAATATTCTTGACCAAAAAATCAATCTTTCCAGTCTTAGGTAATTTTTCAAAGAAAGCCTTTGCGTGCTTTATACGACTAGGTGATAACTCTATACCTTTACAGTGCATACCTCTTTCGTAAAAGGCTTTTAGAACTCCAGCTTCGCCACAACCGATTTCTAAAATTTTAGATTCAGGATCTAGCTTTTTATCTTTTTCTATAAAAGGGATCAGGTACTCTTTAGAGGTACGGTACTGATAATCAAAATATCGTGCTTTGTCTTTATGGAACTCAAACATTTAGGACATCTTTCATTGTAAAAATTCCTTTTTTTGAAAAGATAAATTCAGCCGCTAGCACTGCACCTAAAGCAAATCCTTTTCTATTTTTAGCAGTGTGCTTTACTTCAATAATATCTTGGTCCGAATCATATTTAATGTGGTGCGTTCCAGGGACATCAGGTGCTCTGACAGCTTTTATAGGTAACGCGTTTTCTTCTGGAATTAAGCTCCATTTTGTAAACCTATGATCAGATTGTTTTATGATCTGTGTAGCGAGAGAAATGGCTGTTCCGCTAGGAGCATCTTTCTTCTCTAAATGGTGGATTTCTTCTAAGTCAATCTGATAATCCGTGTGGCTAGAAAGGAGCTGGGCAAGTTTTTCATTGATGGCAAATAACACATTGACACCTAAGCTAAAATTAGAGGCATATAAAAAAGCAGTATCATTTTGAAGAACACATTTTTCGATTTGCTCTAATTTATCTAACCAGCCAGTAGAACCACATATAACAGGAACTTTGTTTTCTAGGCATAATTTAATATTGGCGAAAGCCGACTCAGGTCCGGAAAACTCAATGGCAACATCTATGTTCTTTAGATTTTCTGCGGTAAGCTTAGAGGTGTTTGATGAATTTATTTTAAGGAGTATCTGATGCTGCTTAGTCAAGAGAATTTTCTCTATCTCTTTGCCCATTTTTCCATATCCGATTATTGCAATATTCATCTCCGCGTACTGTATATATTATATCCTAGATTAATGTGTAAAATTAAGATTAACATAATGGATAACTAATTTATGGTACCAGTTTTTATGGAAGAGGGCCGATTACTGTTTGGTTACTAATTCTTCTCTTGCCGCGATCATTTATTTGTTGTGTAGATGGGGATATAAATAGGGATAAATTCATGATAATAAAGATTAACCGATAAATGATTGATTTTCAATGTTTTCCTTTGTTCTATATGTATTTAAAGATGGTCTAAAATAAAAACACGACTAAAGGCATGGGAATAAATATTGTCTAGGTCATTAATTTGGCTATTTTTGCCTAATAACCCGTGAACTTAGAATGTCCGAAACTATAAATACAGAATCATCTATGGGCTGGTTTAAGCGACTAAAAGATGGAATCCAGACAGCTACTAAGTTTAAAAAGGAAGCTCCTGATGGACTCTGGCATCAATGTAAAGAATGTCAAGAAGCCAATACTTATAAGGAGTTATCAGAAAACTTTTTTATCTGTCCTAAGTGTGATTACCATGTAAGAATAGGGTCTTACGACTATTTTGATATCATTTTCGATGGAAGATATAAGGAAATACATAAAGAATATGTAGCTAAGGATTTTTTAAAATTTAAAGATCTTAAACCTTATTCTACCAGACTAAAAAAGGCTAAAGAGAAAACAGATCTTACTGATGCTATTACGGTGGCAGTAGGTAAAGTCAATAAAAAAAGTCTAGTCATTGCAGCTATGGATTTTAGCTTTATTGGTGGATCTATGGGAAGTGTGGTAGGAGAAAAAATATCTAAAGCCATCGATCATGCTCTTGAAAACATGATTCCTTTAATGATCATCTCTAAATCTGGAGGTGCTAGAATGATGGAATCTGCTTTTTCACTAATGCAAATGGCTAAAACATCTGCTAAACTATCTATGCTTTCTAAAGCAGGTGTGCCTTATTTTTCTTTTTTAACTGATCCTACGACTGGAGGTGTTACAGCATCTTATGCTATGTTAGGCGATATTAATTTTGCCGAACCAAAAGCATTGATTGGTTTTGCAGGACCTCGAGTGATTAAGGAAACGATAAAGCGAGATTTGCCAGATGGATTCCAACGATCGGAGTTTCTGCTTGATCACGGATTTTTAGATTTTATAGTAGACCGTCGTAACCTGAGAGAAAGGGTAGACGAGATGCTCGCCATCTTTAAAAAAGATTAATCGATAACAAATAGCGTGAATTCCTTAGCAAGAGGATTTAACTCGGATAGCATGCTGTCTAATAAATCCGGACCTTCTTTGCTATAAAATTCTAGAAAATTAGTTTTTCTTTCCTGAAGACTATTGTCAGGAAATAATACAGCATGAACCTTACGTAATCGATTTATTTTAACCTCATGTTGCTGTTTTAGAGCCCTTGTAAGTTTTGATTCTAGCGTATCTAGACCTTTCTCCGCTTTTTGTAGTTCTGATAGTGTCGATTTTTCTAATGTTGGATCGAGTTGTTTAATTTCTAGACTTAGAGATGTGTATATGTCTTTTAGTTTTTGCTTAGTTGTAGCGAAGTCTAAATTAGTTTTGTCATCGGTAACTAGTGATACGAGTGATTTTTCCAAGACATGTATATCTTCAGACCATTGGTCTGTTGCTAGACCTAGATCATTCCATTGGTTCATTTTTTTGCGGTCGATAATAGCTGCAGAATTTCTACGTATCAAAATCGGGAAAGAAATCTGAGCTTCAGTAAACTGAGTTTTACGTTCGAGCCAATAGGCTATTTCACCACCACCTCCTATGTAAGCAAGGTTGGGTAAAATTCGTTCTTGGTAAAGGGGCCTAAGGACCACATTAGGACTATAGTTCTCTGGGTGAGTATTTATATCGGCTAGAATTTCCTCTTTAGTAAATGTTACATCTGTATCTAAAACATGAAATCCGTCATTACCTTTAGCTACTATTCTATTGCGTTTTCCCGGAGTAAGGTAAAATAAATTTATCTCTCTAGGAGAAGCTTGTGCTTTAAAGTCCAAGTCTTTTAATTTGGCTATCTGATCATTAACTAAAGAAGCACTAAAGTTTTCTAAAATTTCTTTTTTGATAATGTCTTTAAAGGCATCTTTAAGAATAGGATCATCCATATTTAGCTGGATTAATCCATACTTGCCCATGAGGAAATCATTTAATTGGATTACAAAATGACCATAATTGTGAGAATTGATTACGGCATTCCTCATAAAAGCTAATAAATCAGAGAGATAAGGAGAATTACCGATAATTTCCTCTATCTCATCTAATACGGTACTTATTCCATCTAATGTCATGCGTCCAGTAGAACCTGATTCTTTGCTTTTCCATACGACGCTTTTATTATAAAGAGTAAGATGATTTATTTCTTCAAAATCGTGATCCTCAGAACCGTGCACAAATACTGGAACAAAATGATATTCTGGATAAGATTTGCTAAGTAAGTCTGCCAGGTGTACAGTTGATAATGATTTTAGAATATAGTACAGTGGTCCGGTTAATAAGGATGGCTGATGAGCGGTACAGATGGTGTAACAATTATCCTTAGCCAGTAGAGTTATATTTTGTTTTATAACCTCGTACGATGTATCATCATAGTGTTTTTTAAGATGATCAGTAATAAGAGATCTGTTAATGGGATACTTTTTTCTTTCCTCTATCATTTTGGGAAAAGAAGCTAGCTCTGCTTTGAAATTTATAAGAGATTGGAATATCTCAGGACGGAGGTGATATTCTTTATCTCTTTTAGAGAACTGACTTATATTTTCAAAACCTATTTTGATAACTTCCATAGAAGTGGTTTGCAATGTCTATTTTTATAAATGGATTCAAAGATATGTCTCGATTTTTAATTACTAGGTTATTTCATGGTATAATGACGCTCGTTATTGTCGTGGTATTGATAAGTGCTTTAATCTATATTGCACCTGTAGATCCTGCAAGACTTACATTCGGTCAACGATCAGATGTATCAGCTGTAGAATTAAAAACAAAGCAGCTGGGTTTAGATCAGCCTTTATATAAACAGATGCTTTATTACCTCAGAGATGTATCTCCAGTAGCAGTAATTCCATCAGAAAGCTTAGGTAGTAAGCCATATCGTGGATTTGCTATTTTCACAGTTTCAGGTGAAAAGGTGCTTGCTTTAAAGCTTCCTTATTTAAGAGACTCCTTCCAAACAGGTAGGTCTGTAAGTGATTTGTTAGCTCAAGCGATTCCTAAAACCATTTTACTCGCATTATCCGCGTTTGTGATTGCTATTGTATTAGGTATATTTCTGGGAGTATTTGCGGCATTAAAAAAGGATACTTGGATCGATAATATTATTATCAGTTTATCGGTAATCGGGTATTCTGTTCCGAGTTATGTTAGTGCGATTATTTTAGCTTTAGTTTTTGGATACTGGCTAGAACATATCACTGGTTTAAACATACAGGGTAGTTTAGTGGAGTTAAACGATTATGGAGATGAAGTTATCGTGTGGAAAAACTTAATCTTACCTGCAATTGCATTGGGTATTAGACCACTGGCTGTAATAGCACAGCTGACTCGTAGTGCTTTTTTGGATATTATGAGTCAGGATTTTATAAGGACTGCTCAGGCCAAAGGACTTAGATATATCGATGTCATAAAAAAACATGCTTTTAGAAATTCTCTGAATCCTGTGGTCACGGCAGTAAGTGGATGGTTAGCCTCATTACTTGCAGGAGCTTTTTTTGTAGAAAACGTATTTAATTTTAAAGGTCTAGGTCAGCTTACAGTTACGGCATTACTAAACTATGATATACCTGTAATTCTTGCTTGTGTAATTTTTACTAGTGGTGTATTTATTTTTATAAATATTTTAGTAGACGTAATTTATAAGATACTCGATCCTAAAATTAAACTGGGATAGCAGATCTGAGAGGGGTATAAAAAAAAGAGATGCTTTTGCAAGACATCTCTTTTAGAAAAAAACTTTACTATATTCTTAAAATCCTATACCTAGTCCTAAGCTTAACGCACTGATATCTGATTTAAATTTTGTTTGATTGCTATCGTTATAAATATGGTCTCCTACTTTGCTAAAATTATCTTCATATTTTACATCGATTCTAACTGGACCTAGATCATAAGCGATCATAGCTTGGAATCCCATATTAGTATCTCTTCTTTTTTCATTATAAAAGTCAAAATTTTGTAATCCAGAATTAAAGTCTATGCTTTTGTGCAGAACTGGTCCTACACCTATTCTAAAATTATTTACTTTAATTCCTCCAATAATGTGTAAATCTAAATTATTGTTTTCTTCAGTAATATTAGGAGTAGGTACATTTTCATCTATGTACGATCTTACTAAGTATTTTGTGGAATAGTTAGTATACATTACTTCCCCTTGTACAAATAAAAACCCAAAGTCTTTGTTGGCATACATACCCACTGACTTTGCTGGAGTGTATTCCATAAAACTTATATCATGAGTGATTCTGTTATCCTCATTTATGATAAGAGCGGAAGTCTCATCAGCCATGATATGACCTGCTGATACTTTGATTCCTAATTTGTTCTGTGCCGATGTACTAAGTCCTGCTAAAAGAAAAGCAACAATTATTAAAATATTTTTATTCATTTTGATTGATGTTTATAGTATTATGACTCATTAGACGAGTAGAACCCTCTTAATATTATGTGAAATTTTATTTTTTTGTCTAACTGGTCTATCGCGACTTTTGAAACAAATAATGGTATTTATAAACAATAACAAAATATAATATTAAAACGTTGGTGTAGAATTTTAAGATATCTCTATCTAGTACTAGAGGTCAAATTAAAATTTTGTGTATTTTTATATTAAAAGTTTTAATTATTTGTTCACTACTTTACTTTTAGAGTTAGCATCTTTATGCTTCACTTAGTAATGGACCTATGCAAGACCAAGGAAGATATAGCCGTAGAGGTGTCTCTCATTCTAAAAGCGAAGTGCACGCGGCAATAGAAAATCTAGATAAAGGATTATATCCTAAAGCATTTTGTAAAATCTTACCGGATCGAGTGGGAGGGGATGATGATTTTGTTAATATCATGCATGCCGATACAGCTGGGACTAAAACCTCACTTGCTTATTTGTATTGGAAAGAAACGGGTGACTTATCTGTATGGAAGGGTATTGCCCAAGACTCTATTGTGATGAATGTAGATGATATGGCTTGTGTCGGAGCAGTGTCTAATATTATTCTGTCTAGTACTATAGGAAGGAATAAAACTAAGATACCCGGATCTATTCTAAAAGAAATTATACAAGGGGCTCAATCTTTTGTAAAAGAAATGGAAAGTCATGATGTGAGTATTTTTCCATCTGGAGGAGAAACTGCAGATGTCGGAGATATTGTTAGATCCATCGATGTAGGGTACACCACCTTTGCCAGATTACATAAGGATAATCTTATTGTTAATAATATTTCTAATGGCGATGTAATTGTAGGACTTGCGAGTTATGGAAAGGCTACTTACGAGGATTCCTACAATGGGGGAATGGGAAGTAACGGATTGAGTTCTGCTCGTCATGATGTACTGCATAAATCGTACGCTCACAAATACCCTGAGTCTTTTGATCCCGATATTCCAGAAGATGTAGTGTACTCCGGGAGTAAAATGCTCACGGACACAGTAGAAATAGAAGGAGAAGAAATTACAATTGGCAAATTAATTTTATCTCCTACTCGTTCTTATCTTCCAGTACTAAAAAAGGTTTTAGATCAGGTAAAGAATAAGATTAACGGTATCATACATTGTACGGGAGGTGCACAGACTAAAGTTTTAAAGTTTATAGAAAACAAAAAGGTTATTAAGAACAATCTGCTTCCTTTACCTCCACTTTTTAAATTGATTCAGGAAGAGTCTGGTACCGATTGGAGAGAAATGTATCAAGTTTTTAATATGGGCCACCGTCTGGAATTTTACACAGACCCTGATACTGCAAAAACCATTATAGATATCGCATCATCTTTTAATATCGACGCCCAAGTAATTGGAAGGGTAGAAGACTCTAATAAAAATGAGGTACTCATAGATGGAGATTATGGAACGTTTTCTTTCGAGGAGTAGCTAAGAATTACAACTTAATTTTGCTTGTTAGGATAAGGACTTTCGTCCAATGATTTATTGTGTGCAAGAGTAAAAAGCACACACCTTAAATATCGGTTTTGATAATTTAATTGCTTTAAGAAACTTATTAGGGCATCAAAGATGTTTATCTCTCGTATTATTATTAGTGAGAAAAAAGAGTTATGCCTAGGAAAAAACATATCGAAGTCCTTAAACACGAATCAAATAAAATTATCAAAAGCCATATGTTCATGGCTATGGGAGCTGGATTAATTCCTATTCCTTTTGCTGATATACTGGGAGTCGGTGCAGTCCAGTTAGATATGATCAGACAGATAAGTAATGTGTTTGATGTTGATTTTAAAGATGTTCAGGTAAAAGCTATAATCACCAGTCTTACTGGAAGTTCGATGGCTCGGATAGGGGCGTCCTCAGTAGTAAAATTTATACCTGGTGTCGGAGCCATCGCAGGAGGCGTTTCTATGGCAGCCTTCTCTGCAGCGAGTACTTATGCTTTAGGTGAAGTAACAAAAAAGCATTTTGAGACTGGAGGAACTTTTTTAGATCTGGATCCAGAGAATTTAAAAGATTTCTACGAAGAAAAGTTTAAGCAAGGAAAGGAAATGGCTAAAAAGATCAGGGAAGAGAAAGAAGAAGAAATCGTTATGGATGATGATTTAGATAATGCGACGAGTCAAGATATAAATACTAGTGATAACTTTGGTTTAACAAAGGATGATCAGATTACTCCTGTCGTTAATCAAGAAAAAGCCAGAGATATCGTTGATAAACTAAACGATCTAGCCAGATTACATTCTGAGGGAATTATTACAAAAGGCGAATTGGAAAAAGCAAAAAAGCGATTACTGAAATAGAGTATATCTGTTATCTACTTTAAATAAAAAAGGAGCCAAGAACATATCCTTGACTCCTTCGTAAGTAGGTTTTCCGGAAGTTTATCTATTTATTATAATTCTTTTAGTAGCAAATTTATCATTAGCATTAATTCTAATGTAATAAATTCCATTATTTAAATCAGACCCATCAAATGGATAAATTTGATCTCCATTCATTTGACCATAATTTTTCTGAGAAATAAGTTTTCCTAAACCATCCATCACAGCAATAGAAATATTTGCAGCTTCCTCTAGTTGGATTCTAATATTACTGACACCATTAGTAGGGTTAGGAGAGATGGAGATATTTTGTTCTAACGTTATATCTTTTGTATCGACAGCACTTTCGATTTTTGTAGACTCTGCGTTATCCACAAATCCTCCCGGTCCAGTAACCGCACTTACGATGTGCATTTTTTCAACATCGTAATCATCAGATAGTGTAATCGTAAAATCATGAGCATACCATCCAGCATCTATAATGGCTGTTGTGCTAAAAGCATCGTCTATTCCGGCCCAACTCGTAAGTAACTCACGAGCAACATGATTGTAAACCATTTGTGACGCAGGAACAGGATTAGGTAATAACTCATAACCACCCATAATTCCTGCTCCACCTCCTGCATATGCATTTGACTGAGCGTATCCTTGATCAGTTCCGGTAACGCCATCTTCTGTAAGACCTACCACAAGTTTGTGATCTCCGACAGCTCCATTTTCAAAGTATGTATGAACTGTAAGTTGTAATTCTCTTGTAGTTTCATCATAGTTTGCTTCATGTACCATTACGGAGTTAGCTGGTTGAACTATATACTCTATGATTTTTGCTTCCAGCTGAGCAGGATCTAACTCTTCATTTTCTCTTTCAAAAATCATCCCTGGATACCCTGTTACAGGTAAAGCTGCATCCCAGTCTGCATTTGCCATAGGATCATTGTTATGTACTGCTATTCCTACAAAATGATCAGGGTAAGCTTCGTTCATTGCATTCATAAAAACATCTCCTCGTGGACACCACTGGCACCATGTTCCAGTTCCTTCTTCTGCCCATACTTTTCTATTAGGAGCGGGAGTAATCCCTGTAATGTTTATTGCGATTTCATTATTACATCCGTACTCATCTGCAGATCCATTTACTCCTACTAAGGTAAAAGAAGCAGAATTTGCTCCGTTGTTAGCGGTAAAATTGTTGGCTAGCGTTACGTTTGCAGTCGATCCGGAAGTAATAGCATTATCAAAAGAGAAGGTCTCAGTGTACATAGTTCCATTTAGGTTATATTCTAAATCAGCTGTTACTATACTTTCAGAACCCATATTAGTGAGTGATAAAACAATATCTCTAGTTGCTCCTGCAAAACCAGTATTACCCATATTTACATCAATAGATCCATCTACAGCATAAGTAGCTGGTCCGTCAGCATTTGCGTCCCAGTTGTAGGAAATATCATCTACGTAAAATTCATTTGAAGCATCTAGAGGAAATAAGTCAATTGAAGCAATTGAGGAGTTTGGCCTTAAAACAGAACCAACGCATTTTCCATTTACTAACACTTCATAAACCCCAGTTTCTAAATTAGCTTCCATTCCTAACGTAAACCATTCATCATGAGGAAACGCATAAGGTGCTTCCGTGTCAACATTTAAATTCCCATCTGTATTCATAAATGCATTTACTGTCCATGTAATTCCTGGGGCAGTTTCTCCTTGAAAATTAAAGTATGCACCTTTGCCAGCAGGTATGTAAAATTTACTGGAAAAACTAAAATGACCACTATCTCTTCTATCACCAAAAAGTAATAAAACATCTTGTGGTCCTCCTCCGTTTACACCTACAAAATGTATAGATTTTGTCCCACTTGCTGCCTGAGTATCAGTAACAGGTGCATCTTCTGCTCCACCTGTAGTTCCACTCCAAGTAGTCCAATTAGCAGCCCCGTCACTTGCAAAATCTCCTACGTTTAATGCCTCAAAATCGTCAGAAAAACTATCCTGAGCATAGGCGAATGTAAAGGCAAATAAAAGAGAAAATAAGAATAAAGTTTTTTTCATATCTGTTGTGTTTAAAAGTTTTATATTAATAATCGGTAAAATAAGAAATATTGCATAACTGTGACAATTTTAAAACTATTATGTTACTTAATGCTTAAATCGCGGACAATTTGTTTGCGGCGAGCATAAGTGTCCGATCATCCTTTGCAAAGCAAAACCGCACGACCTTGTCTGTATTACCATTGGAGTAAAAAGGAGATATAGGGATGGTAGCCACACCATGCTCGCTAACTAACCATTTTGAAAAATTTATATCAGTAAGGTCACTAATTTCTGAATAGTCATATAGCTGAAAATAAGTGCCTGCTGAATGTATGGGACGTAATTTACATTGGCTTAAAGCCTCCTGAAAAAGATCCCTTTTTCTTTGATAAAACTGAGGTAACTGATGGTATTCTTCTGGATCTTGTAAAAAATCATCCAAGGCGTACTGTAAAAATGAGTTGACACTAAAAACGTTCCATTGATGTATATTTCGTATTTCTTTCATGAGATGTTCTGGTGCGATACTGTATCCCATTTTCCAACCAGTTGCGTGGAAAGTCTTTCCAAAAGAATAAACCGCTACAGATTGCTCAGCTAGTTGGGGATAGGCTAGAACGCTTTGATGTTGCTTGCCATCATAAATCAGGTGTTCATAAACTTCATCACTCAGGATTAGGATATTTTTATCTTTTACTATTTCTTGTAAAGCAAGCAAATCCTCACTCGCGAGAATCTTACCGATCGGATTATGAGGATTATTTATGATAATCATTTTTGTATTGTTGGTAATCTTATCTTGCACTTGATCCCAGTCTATTTTGTAATGAGGTGCAGTAACTGGAATACTTATTGGTTTGGCTTTCGCCAATGCGATAGTAGGTAAATAACAATCGTATGCGGGTTCGATTATGATGACTTCATCATTCTGATTTACAAAGGCCATTATAGTTGTAAAGATGGCTTGTGTCGCTCCTGAATGAATCGTTATTTCCTTTCCAGGATTGATATTAGATCCATATGCAGTATTATACTTTTTGCTTAACGTTTCTCTCAATTGATGTAAACCAGGCATCGGAGCATACTGGTTCTTACCCTCTTGGACATACTTAGAAACTAAATTTTTTAATTTTGGAGAAATCTCAAAATCAGGAAATCCTTGACCGAGATTAATGGCATCATGATCCTTTGCAAGCTTGGACATAACAGCAAAAATAGAAGTGCCTAGTGGCGGGAGTTTAGAACTATAGTTTATCATCCTACTAAAATAATAAGACTATTGTTAAGTCTTTATTTAAGCAAGATGCTTAGGTTACAAGTTCCAATATTTGAAAATTAAACAGCGGCTTTCTTTTTTACCTTATTAGAATTAATAAAGTAAACACCTGTAAGTAAAATGCCCGCAGCAATTACAGATTGCATGGTGACTAGCTCGTCCCTAAAATACCAGCCTAGCATAAGAGCAACGATAGGATTTATATAAGTACTCGTGGATACTTTTTCTGGAGAGATAAACTTTAGTAGATAGTTAAAAGCGGTAAACGCCATTATGCTTCCAAAAATGACTAAGTATAAAACTGAAAATATACTGATAGGTTTTAATTCTAACCAGTTTACAGTAGGCTCCCTAAATAGGAAGCTGATGATGATTAATGAAAATCCAGAGAATAACATCTGTATGGCCGAATTAACAAAAATGGATTTTGGCATTTCTACCTTACTAACATACATGGATGCATATCCCCATGTAAAGAGACAAGATATAATGGCCAGTAATCCTTTCCATTGATCTGGTCCAGAAGTAATGCCTTGCTGAGATATGAGAAGATACATTCCCAAGATACCTAAGCCGACACCGATCATTGCTTTTGGTTTTATAGGAGTCCCATTTATAGCTTTCATCATAAATAGTAAGACAAGTGGTTGTGCAGAAATGATTAAGGCAGAAAAGCCACTGTCAATAAACTGTAGTGCATATGTCATCGCACCATTGCCTAGAGTCAAGAACATAAATCCAGCAATCATGGCGTTCTTTATCTCTGCTTTTTTTACTTCTTTCCATTTGATTAAAAGCGGAGAAAATATCAAGATAATAAATGATGCCAATAAAAATCTTACGGCTGCCATCTTGAGAGGAGGGATCTCTTCTACAGCATAAGCTACAAATAAATAGGTCGAACCCCAAATGATATATATTGCAAAAAAGGAAAGAATAATTGCGATTAAAGGAGCATTTTCTTTTGTCATTATCGAGTTCGGATGATTTGCAAATATACGCTTATGCATAGCCATATAGATACATGAAATCGAGCTATTTTTTATGAGCGACAATCTTCATATAACTTTTAACTTTAACTCAAGCGATACACCTAAGAACACTATTTTTTACAATTACTAGAGTATGGATATGATCCTATGTACGGATTTAAGAAAAGAATTATCTATAATTAGTAATTTTAAACATGGCTCAATTTAAGAATAATCTTCCCATAGGGTTTTTATTAGAACGGACTACTCGTATTGTCAAATTACAGTTTCATAAAGCTTTTAAAAATTTAAAGGTTGATATGACGCCAGAGCAATGGGTGATCATGGATAGTTTATTTCAAAGAAATAAATTATCCCAAAAAGACTTAGCTGATGTGAGCTATAAAAATGCTCCAACCATATCTAGAATAATAGACGTGCTTTCTAAAAAAGGATGGGTGGTTAGGGAAATGTCTGAGAAAGATAGAAGGGTGTACATCATCTCTCAAACTAAAAAAGGTAGGGCGGTGTATAAAAAGGTTATTGGAGAAGTAGAACGATTGAGAGATCTAGGATGGAAAGGTTTAAGCAGTAAGGATTATAAAGATTTTACAAAGATCATAAATCAGGTTTTTGATAATTATAATGCAGAGGAGTAAAAATATTTGGATTTAATCTAATAATAAAATAACTTGCATAAGCAACTATTGCATTAGTAACTAAACAATAACAATATGTCATCTATAGTATCTCCACTTCCTAAAGTATACGAACAGGCTTCTGATTTTATGCCTTTGCTGGGTACTGATTATTTAGAGTTTTACGTAAGTAATTCTAAACAAGCTGCGCATTTTTATAAATCTGCTATGGGGTTCCAGGCTTACGCATATTCTGGTCTAGAGACTGGCAACAGAGAGATGGAATCTTATGTAGTAGTACAAGATAAAATCCGATTTATTTTTACTTCGCCTTTAAAGAGTGGAACTGATGTCGGAAGACATATCGAAAAGCATGGTGACGGAGTAAAGGTAACGGCACTTTGGGTTCCGGATGCAACTAAGGCGTATAATGAAGCGATGAGCAGAGGAGCAAGATCTTACATGGAGCCTGTGAAAGAAGAAGATGATAAGGGCTATGTAGTTAGATCTGGAATTTATACTTACGGAGAAGTGGTACATATCTTTGTAGAACGCGATAATTATAACGGTCACTTTTTACCAGGTTTTCAAAAATGGGAAACACCTAACTATAATCCTGATCCAGTAGGATTAAAATTTGTCGACCACATGGTCGGGAATGTGGAATTAGGGAATATGGATAAAATGGTAAAATTTTATCAAGAGGTTATGGGGTTTGCTCAAATATTATCATTTGATGATAAAGATATTTCTACAGATTATACAGCTCTCATGAGTAAAGTGATGAGTAATGGTAATGGTAGAATAAAATTCCCTATCAACGAACCTGCAGAAGGAAAGAAAAAATCACAAGTAGATGAGTATCTAGAATTTTACGAAGGAGAAGGTGTACAACACGTAGCTATGGCTACCGATAACATTATAGAAACAGTTACCTCTTTAAGAGATAGGGGTGTAGAATTTTTAAATATTCCTACGACGTATTATGATCAGCTGGAGGCAAGGGTGGGAAAAATAGATGAAGATATAGAACCATTAAAGGAACTAGGAATACTCGTCGATAGAGATGAGGAAGGATATTTATTGCAGATATTCACTAAGACCGTACAAGCAAGACCGACTATGTTTTTTGAAATTATCCAACGTAAAGGAGCGACCTCTTTTGGGAAAGGAAATTTTAAAGCTTTATTTGAGGCAATAGAAAGAGAACAAGAATTGCGTGGAACTTTGTAAATTACAACACCTACTAAATTTGGGACTTGACAAGTACCCTTCATAACCCCGAGGCTTCTTCTAAATTTTTAGGAGAAGCCTTTTTATCGCTAGATATTATTCTCTACATTCGATACTAAAAACACATTTAGTTCATCTTAATATGTACTTTTACAGTGTATGAAAATACAGCTTAGCTATAATAAAAATTCTTACACTGCTGACTTATCTAAGCCCTTAGATATCTCTATTCCGCTGGTGCCAGGATCTTCAGGTCCTAAGTGTTTTTATGCTCCAGATTTTAAAACATATCCTTATACTTCTGGAGATTTTATAGGATCTGTGTCAGCAGGAGCACCAGTAAATTTTTATAACGTAGAGATAAATCCTCACGGTAATGGGACGCATACAGAATGTATGGGACATATCTCTGATAAAGGATATACGATAAACAGAGCACTGAGGCAGGCTCATCATATTGCAGAATTGATCACTGTAGAACCTAGCCTTTTAGAAAATGGAGATCGGGTGATCAGTAAAAAAGATCTAGATGCTATAAATCAGGGAGCTGTTCCTCCGGCTCTGATTATCAGAACGCTTCCAAATGAGAGCTCAAAGAAAAATAGAGATTATTCCGACTCTAATCCACCATACTTTACGACTGAAGCTTTAAGCCTTTTAGTAAAAAAAGGTATTGAGCATTTATTAATCGATTTGCCATCTGTGGATCGAGAATATGATGATGGAAAACTTGCTGGTCATAAAGTTTTTTGGGGTTTTCCTAGTGAGGATCGATTACATTGTACCATTACAGAAATGATATATGTAGATGAACATATCGAGGATGGAAGGTATTTATTAAATATACAAATTGCACCATTCGAAATGGATGCGACACCGAGTAAACCGGTTTTATATGCTTTAAAAAATATGGAGAATAAAATAAATAAATTGGCTGAACTATTAGATCATGCAGCTATATCTGCTCAGCCAGTTACACAAGTAAAAGAAGAACATAACGTTGCTCTTAAAGAGGCTTATGATATACAGGCTGCATCGATAAAGAGAAGGGTAGGTAGAGGTGATCTTTTAGTAGGATATAAAATGGGATTTACATCTAAGGCTAAAATGGAGCAGATGGGAGTAGATGATCTTATATGGGGGAGACTGACGCAGACGATGCATATCATCAATAACGGATCTTTGGATTTTTCTAAATTTATCCATCCCCGAGCTGAACCAGAAATTGCTTTTCTAGTAAAGCATGATATTAAATCCGCACTTACATTGGCGGAAGCCAAACAAAATGTTACCTCTGTCGCTCCTGCTATAGAAATCATAGATTCTAGATACCAGAATTTTAAATTTACGCTGGAAGATGTAGTTGCTGATAACTGCTCTTCATCTGCGTTTGTAATAGGAGAGTGGGAAGATGTCGATACGGAAATAAGTAATCTTTCAATGACAATATCTTTAGACGGCGATCTACAACATGAAGGTAATTCTAATGCCATACTCGATGATCCATGGGAGTCGTTTATAGAGGCCACTAGACTGATTACGGCCTATGGCGAAACTATAAAGGCTGGCCAAATAATTTTAGCTGGTGCTGCCACTCCAGCAGTTTATCTTAAAAAAGGACAGGTTGCTGAGGCACAAGTCCAGGGTATGTCGCCCGTAAAATTAACGATCGTATAAACATATGGATACCTCAAAAAAATATACCACCATTCACTACCACAGTTATTTAGAATTAGATCAGCTGCTGGCTGCTCAGAAAACCAGAAGTGGTAAATTTGAGGACAAGGCCGCTCATGAAGAATTGCTTTTTATAATTGTACATCAGGTATATGAATTATGGTTTAAGCAGATTATTCATGAGGTAACTTCCGTGTGTGATATGTTTAGGAATAATGCTGTAGACGAAAAAAGTCTCGGAGTAGCTGTAAGTCGTCTGGACAGAGTAGAAGAAATATTAAAACTAACCATACAGCAAATCGGTGTTTTAGAAACGATGACGCCGCTGGATTTTTTAGATTTTAGAAACTATCTTTTTCCGGCATCTGGATTTCAGAGTTATCAGTTTAGAATAATAGAGTCCATGCTCGGACTGAGGGAGGAAGATCGTATGACCTATAATGGTCACTCTTATAAGATCGTTTTTACTGAAGATCAGCAAGCCATTTTAACAGATGTGGAAAAAAGAGGTTCGCTTTTTGAGCTCATAGAAAACTGGCTAGAACGGATTCCCTTTTTAAAATTTAAAGATTTTAATTTTTTAGAATCTTACAGTAAAGCAGTCCATAGTATGCTGGAAAAGGAAGAGGCTGCAATAAAAGGAACAGATTATTTATCGGATAAGATGAAAGATATGCGTCTTAAAATGCTAGGTGGAACAAATACTTATTTTAAGAATGTCATGTCTAAAGAAGTACACGATGAGATGCTAGCCTCAGGAGAGATAAAGCTTTCCTATAAAGCAACGATATCTGCTCTTTTGATAAAATTATATCGAGATCATCCTATTTTACAGATGCCTTATCGACTGCTTACTAACCTTACGGATATCGATGAGTTATTGACCACTTGGAGATATCGACATGCTCAGATGGTTAAGCGTATGATCGGAAACAAAGTAGGGACAGGTGGATCGTCCGGACATTCTTACCTGGTAGAAACTGCAGAAAAGCATAAGATATTTAATGATTTTCATAATATATCCTCATTGCTGATTCCTAGGTCAGAGCTACCGGACTTACCACCTAAGATGGTCAAGGAATTAGGGTTTTATTATTCGGACAAGGAAAGTTAATATATGGAACAATTAAAGTCAGATAAGAAAATTTTAATTATAGGGGCTGGGTTATGTGGTTCGTTACTAGCGGTGAGACTGGGTAAGCTAGGATTTAATGTTGTACTTGTAGAAAAAAGATCAGACCTCAGAAAAGTAGAGGTAGCAGCTGGAAGATCTATAAATTTAGCTTTGTCAGACCGAGGTCTTAAGGCACTGAGACTGGTGGGACTAGAAGACAAAGTTCGTAAATTTTGTATCCCGATGCATGGTCGTATGATCCATGATGGTGAGGGGAATACTAGATTTTCGAGTTACTCAGGTCGTAAAGATGAGTATATAAATTCTGTGTCTCGGACGGATTTAAATACGGTTTTAATAGAAGCTGCGGATGTACATCAGAATGTGGAAATTATTTTTGACGCAGACTGTATAGATGTAAATATCGATACTTCGACCGCAGATTTTAAATTAAAAGATGGATCAGATTTGCACATCGATGCAGATATTATAATCGGTGCAGATGGAGCTGGATCTAAAGTAAGGAAGGAGATTTTTGAAAAGCGTTCTGACGAAAATCTATCGGTAGAGTTTTTGGAACATGGTTATAAGGAGTTAGAAATTCCGGCTGGAGCCAATGGTGAATATCAGTTAGAAAAAAATGCATTGCATATATGGCCACGAGGTAGTTATATGATAATCGCATTACCTAATATGGATGGGAGTTTTACAGTCACTATGTTTAATGCATATAAAGGGGCACATAGTTTTGAGGAGATAGATAAGGAAAATGGATTTAAAGAATATATAGAAAATTACTTTCCAGATTTACTAGAATATGTCGAAGGCTTAACGGTATCTTATAAGGAGAATCCTGTAGGTAGGTTAGGGACAATAAAATGTTTTCCTTGGCAGGATGAAGGTAAGACCCTTATTATGGGAGATGCGGCTCATGCCATAGTGCCGTTTTACGGACAGGGTATGAATGCAGCTTTTGAGGATGTTACTGTTTTTAGTCAAGTACTCGATGAGGAACATGACAGTTGGGAGTCTGTGTTTACCAGTTTTCAAGAGCGACGTCATCCATCAGCGGTGGCTATTGCAGATCTGGCGATCGATAATTTTTATGAAATGAGGGATCATGTAGCCGATCCTATTTTTATAAAAAAGCGACAGTTAGAAATGCAGATGGAGCAGGAGTATCCAGCATATTATTCTAAGTATTCAATGGTTACATTTAATGAAAATATCCCTTACGAGGTAGCTAAAGAAAACGGTAGAAAGCAAGACGAATACCTGATGGAATTATGCAGAGAGCAGGAAATAAAAGATATAGATAAGGACCTGGTGTTACAAAACATAGAAAAATTAATAGAGACCTCTTAACACAATTATTATGGATGCCAAAGTAATAGAAGGAAAAGCAAAACCACTAGGACATTATCCTCATGTGCGTAGGGTAGGAGATTTTATTTATGTATCGGGTACGAGTAGCCGTAGGTCTGATAATACGCATGTAGGAGCAATGTTACAAGAGGATGGATCGTTTGCATTAGACATAAAGGCTCAGACTAAAGCAGTTATAGAAAATATAGGAAGTCTTTTAGAAAGTATGGATGCCGATCTATCTCATGTCATAGATATCACTACTTTCTTAGTAGATATGAAAGACTTTAAAGGTTATAACGAAATCTACGGAACATTCTTTAACCATGCCACTGGTCCGACCCGCACTACAGTCGCTGTCCATCAACTTCCGCACCCCAATCTTTTGATAGAGATAAAGGCTGTGGCTTATTTAGTAAGGTAAACGGTTTTAGGAGATAGGATTTTAAGGTTTCGGGGAATTATGGTTTTGGAGATTTGAAGGCAAAAGTGCACTCAGGTATAAGCACATAAGAATCAAACAATATTAAATTGTATTCTTCTAAGAACAATTTTTTTTAATCTTGAGCAAATAGAGAGAACCTCCATTTATATTCAAAGCCATCTTTAAAAATAATCAGTTTATAGTCTAGCAATCCAGTATCTAGCAGTCTAAACCTAACCTTCTAATAAAACAAATACCCCAGAAAAATCTGAGGTATTTGTTAATTCTAATTTTTATAGTCTATAAAGAACTATGC
>CALLXF010000087.1 GCA_938015805.1 uncultured Saprospiraceae bacterium
TCGGTAGTTATTGCTGCTATTACTTCTTGTACCAATACTTCCAATCCAGCGGTAATGATTGGTGCAGGTCTAGTGGCCAAAAAAGCGGCTGCCAAAGGTCTTAAAGCCAAGCCTTGGGTTAAGACATCGCTTGCACCGGGTTCTAAAGTGGTCACCGACTATCTTGAGAAAACTCATCTGATGGATGAGCTAGAAAAAACGGGCTTCTATTTAGTAGGTTATGGGTGTACCACGTGTATCGGTAACTCAGGGCCATTATCAGAAGAGATCGAAAAAGGCATTGAAGAAAACGACTTAGTCGCAGCAGCGGTACTGTCTGGTAACCGTAACTTTGAAGGTCGGATTCACTCGCATGTCAAAGCCAGTTATTTAGCATCACCACCATTGGTCGTTGCTTATGCGCTCGCTGGTACAGTTGATATTGATCTGACCATCTTATGTATCATTTGCTCTTCCATTGAAGAACCTTTTTTTCTTTTTGTTCTACTCGCTATTTTCTCACTTCTGAATAAGCAAGAAGTCTTCGAGTATTTTCTTATCATCAAATGGATATTTTACTCCATCGATGTCCTGATATTTTTCATGACCTTTTCCCGCAACCAGTATAATGTCTCCTGATTTAGCCATTTTAACAGCTGTTTTTATAGCCTGCTTACGATCAGTTATTCTAATTAAATTATCCACTGTCTCATCTAATCCACTTTCCATATCATCCAATATAGATTCAGGGTTTTCGGTCCTGGGATTATCACTGGTTATTATAAGTACATCACTAAGCTGCAAACCAATAACAGTCATTTTGGATCTTTTAGATTTATCCCTATCGCCTCCACAACCGACCACGGAAATCAATTCTGAATTTGGCTTTTTTAAAGATTGCAAAGTCGAGAGTATATTTTGTAACGCATCTGGGGTATGAGCATAATCTACAACCCCAAAAACCTTTTTCTTTTCTCCTCTTACCATTTCGAATCGCCCTTCTGCTCCTCGCAGTTTACTTAGTTCGACCAATACCCTCTCAGGATCTACACCTAATTCCAATGCAACTCCATAAGCTGCCAATAAATTATAAGCATTATACCTTCCAACCATCTGAGCAAAAACCATTTGGTTATTAATCATCATTTGGAGTCCTTCGATCGAATTAGAAATTATCTTTCCTTTGATTTCAGACATGGTTAATAAACTGTAAGGGATTTTACGAGCACTGCAATTCTGAACCATTACTTCACCATTTTTATCGTCAGCATTAAAAACCGCAAAAGCCTTTTCTCCAAGACTATCAAAGAATTTTTTCTTTACATTTAAATAAGCTTTAAAAGTTTTATGATAATCAAGATGATCATGAGTGATATTTGTAAAAACACCTCCTTGAAAAACCACCTGATCGATACGCTTTTGATCTATAGCATGAGAACTCACTTCCATAAAAGCTATATCACAATCCGCTTGTACCATTCTATAAAGCAATGCATTTAGTTTTATAGGATCTGGTGTGGTATGTGTAGCGTTTTCCACTACTTCTGCATATGCATATTTTACTGTAGAAATTAATCCACATTTTATATTCATGTTAGAAAACAACTGATACAACAAAGTACAAACCGTTGTTTTTCCATTAGTTCCTGTAACTCCGATCAATTCGATATTACTCGAAGGAGAATCGTAAAATAAATCACTAGAAACCGCCAGTGCTTTACGAGCATCACTCACTTTTATATAAGTAACATCCTTGTTAATAACACTAGGGAAACTTTCTAACACTATTGCCGTTGCACCTTTACTAATTGCCTCATCTATAAATCGATGTCCATCACCAGCATTTCCTTTGATAGCAAAAAACAATGTTTTATTTTTTACTTCTCGAGAGTCAAATGCCAAGTGCTGAATAGTAGGATTTTCTAATCCTTTTCTATCCTCGGATAGCAACTGTGGTACGATGTCAAATAACTTTTTGGAAATCACTTTCCTTTAATTTAAGTAGAGACTTATCTCTTGTCCTTTTATTTGTGTCCCTGGTCTTAGAGATTGTTTATTTACTTTCCCGACTCCCTCGGCGTAAACATTTAACCCTAAGTTTTCCAGTATATAAATAGCATCTCTCAACCCCATTCCCGACACATCAGGCACCTCTCTTTTGCTAATTTTCATTTTATCAATATTCATTTTATTATTAGATGGATCCACCTTTACCCAGGAGCCAGATTTCTTTCTATAATCTATACCCGTATGAGCAAATACTTTTTCAAAATCTTGAGCATAACCTGAATGACCTCCTGGCAGTTTTACTTTATTACTTTGTGCTAAGCTTTTTTCCTTACCAAAATGATCATACTTTAAAGCGTAAATTTTTTCAGCAACATTCCTAAACACTGGACCTGCAACTGTACTTCCATAGTAACTTTCTTGCGGGTTATAAACCATTATAATAATCGAATACTTAGGATTATCAGAAGGAAAATATCCAGCAAACGACGCATTATACTCTTTCTTCTCATGCTGCCCTCCATAATCTCTAGCAGTACCCGTCTTACCTGAAAACTCAAAGTCCTCTGATTGGAAATTTTTACCGGTTCCGTTTACAACAGCTTCTCTTAAGAGCTCTTGCATCGCATCTATAGCGACAGGATTAGCAATAGATTCTTTCACCACTTTAGGACCATATGAACCAACAGATTTACCATCATCTAATATATCTTTTACCAAAAACGGTTTCATATACCTGCCATCATTTGCAATGGCATTGTAAAAAGCCAATGTCTGTAGAGGTGTTACATTTACTTCGTAACCATGAGCCATCCAAGGTACCGTAGTTCCGGACCAACCGTCTGATTTTCTCGTCGGATTTTTAAACATTGGTTTCCCCTCTCCCTTTAACTCTATTCCTGTTTTTCGATCCAATAAAAATTGAGCCATTTTCTTCCTAAAATGAATTCTTCCATTATCTGCTGCTTCGTAATACTTCATTGCCAAAGTTGCTATACCCACATTAGAAGAAATCGCAAAAGTTTCCCTAAAATCCGTTTCTCTTATTCCATGCAAATGAGAATCATACATCCAGGATCTATAGAATTTTTTCTTACCTCCTTGCAGATCGACTTTAGTATCCAGGTTTATATAACCATCATCTAGCATTGCTAATGCCGCAGCCGCTTTAAATGTAGATCCTGGCTCAGATAAGGTTCCTACCCCGTGATTATAACTCTCTAAATAGTCCTGAGACTTTTCCGAATACTTTAAATTTGCCACTGCCTTTATCGCACCCGTTTTAACTTCCATAACTAAAACAGTTCCTCCTTTAGCCCTATTCTTTTCTAATGCAAATCTCAATTCCTGCTGAGCCACATCTTGTATATCCACATCGAGCGTAGTAACTATATCATGACCTTTTTTAGTAATTAGCTCAGAAACATCCAAAACAGGAATCCAGTTATCTCTAGACATACGCTTCATCAATAAGCTATCTGTAGGACCAGACAATTGCTCATCAAAATAAGATTCCAATCCGAAATCTGGAGCATTAGGCCTAACCTCACCCAAAGTCCTGCTTGCCAATGATTTAAACGGCTTCTCTCTTCGAGTTTTTTTCTCTACAATCAAACCTCCCCTATTAGCCCCTTTTCTAAAAATCGGGAACGCTTTAAGCTTTACAAGATTACTGTAAGACACATCCTTAGCAATAGGAAAATATCTATAACCTGGTTTTTGCTCTACTCTCGCAGTCACTAAACTTGACCGCCATTCATATGGCGATTTTGAAGAATCGATATGTCTTGATAACAATATCGATAAGGAATCTACTCCTTTTTCAAAAACTTCTTGCTTAGGATTTGCGAGATCCATCTTAATGTCAAAGAACGGTAGCGACATGACTAAAACACTGCCATCATCAGCATATATATTACCTCTGTCTGCTTTTAGAGGTATCATTTTTACATTCTTACCTCCTTTTGCTCTCCACTTATCACCTTCCTGAATACTTATCTTAGCAACTCTAAAAAAGATTACTGCAGCAAAAGCGATGAATAAAAACATCACCAAATAAGCCCTAATAAGTAATTCATTTTTTCTTTCCACTTTCTTTTCTCAGGTTTTACCTTTTAATCTTTTGCGGCAGACTTTCTGCTACTCCGATTTCATGCTGCTTTAATTTTTCAGCGAGCTGAGACTGAGTCGAATTATAAATCAACTCATGATTTACACTTTCAAACTGCCATCTTACTTGCTTAACTTCATCCGTAATAGATTTTAATTTCCTCGCCTTTTTTTCTGCAGAATGAGCATTAGATATATAAACCACTCCAAGCAATGCCAGAAAACAAACAAAGGAAATATTCCTATAAAGGATATCAATTCCGTCGAACTGAAAAATTGTAGCTTTCTTATTTTGTTTCTTAGTCATTTGATTACATTTTTTCTGCAATCCTTAATTTTGCACTTCTCGCTCTACTATTTAAACCGAGCTCTTTATCCGAGGGCAGAATTATTTTTTTATTTATTATTCTCAAATTATTCTTCGACTTACCAAAATCATCTTTTTCTAGAACACCTTCCACGTTTCCGGTTTTCATCAGCCGCTTTACCAATCGATCCTCTAAGGAATGGTAAGAAATAACAGATAACCTTCCTCCCTCTTTCAGCAAACTAGGACACTGCTGTAGCATTTTCTTCAGAACTCCTATCTCATCATTAACCTCTATCCTAATAGCCTGAAACACTTGAGCAAAATACTTATGCTTACTACCCATGTAAATCTCATCCAGCAATTCCGTTAAATCACTTATCGTTCTAAAAGAAACCTTACTCCTCCTCTCCACTATACGCTGAGCTAAACTTTTAGAGTTTCTCACTTCTCCATAATTAGACAACACATAAACGAGATCATCTCTAGTATAAGAATTAAGCAAATCCGCTGCAGACATTTTCATGTACTGATTCATCCTCATGTCTAATGGACCATCCTCTCTATACGTAAACCCCCTTGCAGCTTCATCAATCTGAAAAGACGAAACTCCCAAATCAGCCAAAATTCCATCAACCTCAGTCACTCCATACAGTCTTAAAAAATTCTTGACATACTTAAAATTAGACCTGACTAGAGTAAACCTCGGATCATCTAATGCGTTACGAAACGCGTCCTCATCCTGATCAAAAGCATACAGATGTCCTTTGACACCCAATTGTGATAATATTGATTTTGAATGCCCCCCTGCTCCGAAGGTCACGTCCACATAAACCCCATCAGGTTTAATCGCCAGCCCATCTACACTTTCCTTTAGCAGCACTGGCACGTGATATGTCATTCCTCTTCTATACTTTTATTTCCAAAAATATCTTCCGCGATACTCGCAAAATCTTCTGGCTCTTTACTCAAGAACAACTCATACTCCGCTTTTGCCCAAACCTCTATCCTATCCTGATACGCAAAAAGGACCACTTCTTTTTCTATACCTGCATACTCAGCCAAAGACTTTGGTAGAAGTACACGATCTGCACTATCCACACTTAACCCTGTTGCTCCACGATAAAAGTACCTTAAAGCCTGCCTCTCCTTATTGTTGTAAATATTGAGTCGTTGGTTTATTTTTTCTGTTTCTTTCTCCCAGACATCTCTAGGATATAGCATTAAATGCTTTTCAAAACCTCGATTGATAGTGAACTCTGTAGAACTACCTTTCCCTAATTGCTTAATCAAAGATGAAGGCAACCTGACTCGACCTTTTGCGTCAGTCTTGCAATCGTATTCTCCGGTCAAGTGGTACTTAAAACTCAATTATCATCTTTAGGTTACTCAAATTTACGTTTGATTCCCACTTTCTCCCACTTTTCTACTCAATATTCAAATAATTCATATAAGTTTTTTTTATAATATTTAAAACTGTAAGCAAAAACGATCCCTAACATATTCATTCTGCTTACAAAACATCAAAAAACTCAATAAATTAGGTTATTACTGCAATCAGGTTAGAGAAACCGATAAGCTACATCGATTTACATTATAAATATAAATAAATTATATTAATAAATAATTTAATATGTATACAATTGAAAATATGTTGACTATGCATATTAGTAATTCACATTAAAAAAAACCAAATATGTAAAATATTACGGGAATATAGCGTATTAGATGTAATGAACCATAGTTGAATAGTATGGTCAAGGACTTTAGCAAGTTGATATTACCTCCTACTTACTTAACTGAGCTTAATATGAATAACTTATTATTGGTAACGAATGAGTGTAATTTTAAAACTGGGCGATCTAACAAAATCAGTCTGCTCTGTAATAACCTGAAAAAGATTTGTATTTCATCTTTACCACGCCTACTATAGCTTCTATTATAATACTACCATTCATTTTAGATTGCCCTAATTGTCTATCCCTAAAAATAATGGGCACTTCTGCAATTTTCAGATCATTACAGTGAGCGGCATACTTCATTTCGATTTGAAAACCATAGCCTTTTAGTTTTATTTTATCGAGATCTAAAGTTTCTAAAACCTTACGGCTATAACATATAAAGCCTGCCGTAGGATCCATGACATTAATATTGGCGATAAGCCTAACATATAGAGATGCCGAGAAAGATAAAAATAGTCGGTACTTACTCCAGTTTTCTAGTCCTCCTCCTTTAGTGTATCGAGATCCAACTACTAAGTCAACTCCAGGCTCTTTACACTTTGCTAATAATTCGTTTAACTTTTTAGGATCATGACTAAAATCTGCGTCCATTTCAAAAATGTAATCATATCCTTTTTGCAACGCTATTTTAAACCCTGCTATGTAAGCTGTACCCAGACCTAACTTTCCTGATCTCTTATGTATTAATATCCTGCTGTTATTTTTAATAAGATCTTCTACAATAGCTGCGGTACCATCTGGAGAGTTATCATCAACTATGAGCACATCAAAACTTTCATTTTCAGATAGCACTGCTTCGATAATCGAGATGATGTTCTCTTTCTCGTTATAGGTAGGAATTATGATTAATGATTTATCTGGCATGTTCTATCGATCGCAAAGATAATTTTTTTCTACTCATAGGTAATTAAGCAAATCTTTGCGGATTATACTCAGACATCATCTCCGAAACAATATCGTAAACATCCTCTGGATTAGGTTTTGTAAAATAATCGCCATCGCTACCAAAAGGTGTACGATGTTCCTTAGCAGTAAGCGTTAACGGTGCAGCATCCAGATATCTATACCCGTTGTTCTCCTCAATTACTTTTTGGATCATATACGAGGTACTACCACCCGGGACATCCTCATCCATAAAAACAACCTTATTGGTTTTTTTAATAGACTCCAAAATTATATTCTCTAAGTCAAACGGAAGTAAAGTCCTCACGTCGATAAGTTCGACAGAAATATTTCTCTTTTCTAAAAGTTGGATCCCTTTCTCAGCAACACGTATGGATGATCCATAAGTAACCAGTGTAACATCTGTTCCTTCTCTAATCACTTCTGGAATCCCTAACGGCACTGTCATTTCTAGATAATTATCTGGAAGCGTCTCTTTTAGCCTGTAACCATTTAAACATTCGATGACAATCCCTGGATCATCAGATCGCAAAAGTGTATTATAAAATCCTACAGCTTGCACCATATTCCTAGGAACACATATGTACATACCTCTAAGAGCATGAATCATCATACCTAACGGAGACCCAGCATGCCATATCCCTTCTAGTCGATGACCCCGCGTACGTATGATCGCCGGAGCCTGCTGCTGACCATTAGATCTATATCGTAAAGTTGCTAAATCATCAGACAATGGCTCAAGTCCATAAAGTAGATAATCTAAATACTGAATTTCTGCAATCGGTCTAAAGCCTCTCATAGCTAAACCGATAGCTTGACCCATGATCGTCCACTCTCTTATACCTGTATCAAAAACTTTTTCGATTCCATATTTTTCCTGCAATCCAGCAAAACCCTGATTTACATCTCCTATATACCCTACGTCCTCACCAAACGCCATGACTCTTTTATCTCTCTTAAACGTCTCATCAAAAAAAGTATTAAGCACCTGATAACCATTCATCTCTTTAGAGTCATCTGTATATACTCCATTTACTATCGGCACCTTTATAGCTGCATAAGGAGAATCAGAATACAACTTGGTGTGATATGTATCGTGGCCATAATCCATTCTTTCCTGGATCAGTTCTGCTAAATCATCTGGAACCTGTATTGCATTACACTCAAGGTGAATTTTTAATCTTCTAGCATTTTGTAAAACCTCCGTTAAAACAAGATTAGGATAGTTTAACTCAGTCTTTAGATTCTGTAAATAATCATCTTGTTCTAGATCTTTATAAATACTTAGAAGTTTTACTTTTTCTGCTTTGATCGGACCAGTGTACCTTTCCCATGCTACATTTTTACGTTCTTTCACATAGGTTTTAGCGGATATATTTATTTCTTCTAATTGGTCAGCAGTAACTAATCCCGAAGACACCATCCAATCCCCAAACTGCTTAATACAATCATACTCTTTTTCCCACTCTAACCGGTCCTTAGACTTATACCTTTCGTGAGAACCTGATGTAGAATGACCCTGAGGCTGGGTTAGTTGTCTCACATGCACAAGAGCAGGACGATGTTCTTTTCTAACCATCTCTGTACTTTCCTCATACACTTTTACCAGAGCTGGATAATCCCATCCATTTACAGTATAAATAAACATACCATTATCAGTCTCATCTACCCTAAACCCTTCTAGTGCTTCAGAGATACTCCCTTTAGTAGTCTGTAATTCTATAGGAACAGAAATTCCATATCCGTCATCCCATACCGACACATGCAATGGAACTCTCATAACAGTTGCCGCATTAAGCGTCTCCCAAAAAACTCCTTCCGATGTACTCGCATCACCAATGGTCACAAAACTTATCTCATTACCATTTCTCGAGTGAATACTATTAGTTTTACCGATTCCTTTTATCGTTCTAAACTTTTTGGAGGCTAAAGCCAATCCTAATCCTCTTGCCATCTGACCAGCTGTCGGAGAAATATCAGATGATACATTGTACATCTTAGTTTGATCTAACCAATTACCTTCCTCATCAATCATTTTAGAGGCAAAATGCGAATTCATCTGGCGACCTCCGGAAAAAGGATCGTTTGCAGGATCTGCATACAATTGTGCTAGTAAATCTTCGATGGAACACTCGTCCAAAGCCATCATAAAGGTCTGATCCCTATAATATCCAGATCTCCAGTCTCCTTTTTTAAATGCCTTAGCCCATGCCACTTGTGGTAATTCTTTACCATCGCCTGTAATTCCAAATTTAGCTTTACCGGAAAGTACTTCCTTACGAGCTAACAAACTCGTCTCTCTACTGACCATGCAAATCCAATAATCTGCCAATACCTCTGAATGAAAACGAGCTTCTAGAGATCGCCCTTTAATTTTATATTTCTTTAAAACAGATTTATCTATCATTCTTAAGTTGCTAGTATCAACGGACATGGATTCATGCCCTGAAATATGCCACAAAAATAGAAATAAATGAGTGTTATGAATTACATTTTTCTTTTTTGTCCGTCTATATAATGTGTCTCGTTATAAAAAGTGATATACATTAACAAGATATTAGCAATTTATAGGAAGTAATATTTAAAGAATAAGTATAAATTTGAAGTATAAATAGAAAATCAAATGAAAAAATTTTTAATCTTAACTGTTTTTGCTCTGAGTATGAGTGCATCAGTTTACGCTCAAGATATCCAAGGTCCAAAAATGGAATTAGAAACATTGGATGTTGATTATGGTGAGATCGAGCAACACGCTGACCCATTAAGAAAAGTAAATTTTACAAACACAGGAACAGAACCTTTAGTAATTAAGAATGCAAGAGGTAGTTGTGGATGTACTGTTCCGATTTGGCCTAAGGAGCCGATTATGCCAGGAGAATCTGAAGTAATAGAAATCAGGTACGATACTAAAAGACTAGGACCATTTAGTAAAACAGTAAAAATCACCACTAATGCGGGTGAAGAAGCTGTTGTATTAAAAGTACATGGAAAAGTAAATAAGCCTGAAGGTGATGAAAATGTACCAGCGGCTGCCCCATCGATGCTGAGCCCTAAATAAAAAATATAAAATCATACTTTAAGCCTTTTATCTTACGATGAAAGGCTTTTTTTTTGCTCATATGTTTATGTAAAGAATATCATGGATGTTCTATTTTGATATTACTGATGATATTAAACAAGTCTTTACATTTGTTGTTTTTATTTTAAATCATAGAATATATGCTGTTTATAGTTTCTCCTTCTAAATCCTTAAATTTTGATCCTTCTCCAATTAAGGAATATACTGATCCGCAACTTGGTGATCATAGTCAGCAGCTAATCGATATATTAAAAAAGAAAAGCAAGAAAAGTATTCAAGAATTAATGGGTATCAGTGATAAGCTAGGTCAGCTCAATTACGAAAGGTATCGATCTTACGGTAGTGAGAAAAGTATTGCTGATCAGAAGCAAGCTGTTTTAGCTTTTACTGGAGATGTATATACAGGGATGCAAACCGAAAGCTTTACTAAAAAAGATCTCAAATTTGCCCAAAAACACTTGAGAATTTTATCGGGATTATATGGAATACTAAAACCATTAGATGCCATACAACCCTATCGTTTAGAAATGGGAACTAATCTTAAGAACAAAAAAGGCAAAAACTTATATCATTTCTGGGGAGATCAGGTTACAGATATGATAAATGAAGACCTATCTAAATATAAGAGTAAAATACTGGTCAATCTAGCTTCTAATGAATATTTTAAAGTAATTAACAAAAAGAAACTGGAGGCAGATATCTTAGATATAGACTTTAGAGAATATAGAGGTGACACTTTAAAATTTATTTCTTTTAATGCAAAGAAAGCTCGTGGGATGATGTTCCATTATGCAGTAAAAAACAACATCAAAAAACCAGAAGATCTTAAAGGATTTAATTATGAAGACTATAGTTTCTCAAAAGAGAATTCGAATGAAAACAAGTGGAGTTTTGTAAGATAGTCATTTACACATTATAAATTTAGATCACGTGTTAATTACCTATAATTAGTAGTATTTAACATTATTCAAAAATATATATTTGTCTTTTTTTGAAAGGAGTAATTCCTTTATGGAAACTACACTTTGGAGCTTATAAGGTCATCCCAGAAGCCGCCAATTGTGTAGTTTTCTTTTTTACCTTACCTTGCAACTTATGGAAAAGGTTTTTGTTTTTTGTCTTATCATTTTATTCTGTAGTTGCAAAAAAGGAGTTCCTCCAACTCCAGAAATATTTAAAGAAAATAAGGCTTATCAATTTCTAGATAGTTTAGCAGCCTCTGATAAAATCACAACTGATAAAGAAGAAAACTTTTTTGAGATTACTAGTACATTAGAATATGCGATACAGATACATTCTAAAGAATCCTGTACTACGCATCAGCAATGTCAAAGCAAATACATACAATTTTTAAAAGAAGATGTAACCTCTTTTAGTGAAGAAGATATAGAACTAATGAAAAAGGTCATGGACTCCGCATTATGGCTAGTAAATCATGCCTTACCAAAACTGGAAATTCCAGAAATCGACCTAGTAAAAACATCTGCTAATCACTATGGTCCGTCTGTTTACTACACCAGAGAAAATGCCATCATTATCCCATTTAACGAGCTAAGGAAAGATAATCTAACAGGACTTATCTCCGTGATGCTTCATGAGATATCCCATATCATCTCTAGATATCACCCTTCTTTTAAAACTGATTTGTATGCTCTCATTGGCTTTAAGCCAATAAATAAAAAACTCGTTTATCCTCAAGAAATTCTAGACATCATCCTTAAAAATCCTGATGGTCTAAATGATCAGTATTATATAGAATTAGAAAGTAATGATTCTACTATTAAAGCGGTTCCGATAATAGTGAGTAATAAACCGACAGTATCTGATAATAAAAGTGGATTTATGAGCTACATTAAGTTTGACCTTTATGTGCTAGAAGAAACTGATCAGTATTATAAAATAACCTGTAATAACAAGGGCTACTCTACTATAGCACCAGAATATATGGGTTCTTTTTTTGAACAAATAAAAGATAACACCCAGTACATAATACATCCTGATGAAATTATAGCAGACAACTTTCTTTATCTTATTCAAGCCAGCAGAGATAAAAATTATGAACGATTTTCTTCTGAAGGAAAAATACTATTAGAAGAAATGAGAAATATCCTACGTCTCTATAACTAATAAAAGAATCCCTCTGACTCCTATTAGTAATTTTAATTATATGTATTTTTAAACCATGGCTCGCAAAAGCAAGTTTGACCATAAACATAAAATAGAAAATTTTAGTCCTCTTAGGGAGAAGTTACATGAGATCATCTTCGAGGCGGATACTCCAGCAGGAAAGCAATTCGATATAGCTCTATTGTTTGCAATTTTCTTATCTATACTAGTCGTAATGCTGGAAACCGTTCCAGAGTTAGGAAGTAAATATGGAATGCTATTCACTGTACTAGAATGGATTCTGACTATTTTTTTCACTATAGAATATGTCTTGCGACTTTATTGTGTCTATCGACCGATGAAGTATGCCTTGAGCTTTTTTGGGATTGTGGACTTGTTAGCCATTATCCCTACCTACATGAGTTTATTTATCCCTAATGCACTGGGTCTGGGAACAGTCAGGGCACTAAGGCTTTTAAGGGTCTTTAGGATTTTTAAGTTGGCTAATTTTATGACAGAGAGTAAAGTATTAGCCTCTGCTTTACGAGCCAGCTGGAGTAAAATTTCTGTATTTTTATTTACGGTAGTAATTCTTGTTTGCATTTTTGGATCGATCATGTATGTCATAGAAGGCGGAAGTAACGAAGAGTTTGATAGTATCCCTCGTAGTGTTTACTGGGCAATAGTAACACTAACCACTGTAGGTTACGGAGACATTAGTCCTGATACACCTCTAGGTCAGTTTATCGCTTCTATTATCATGATTATGGGTTACGCTATTATCGCGGTGCCTACCGGAATCGTTTCTGCAGAGGCTATAAAAGAAGCTGGTGGTGTACGTCTTAATATTAATACCCAAACCTGCAGGTATTGTGCAGATGACAATCACGCCGACAATGCTAAGTATTGTAAATCTTGTGGAGAAGAACTTAATCTGCACGACTAGAAGTTCCTAAACTATCTTTAGAATTTCTTGCAATTGTGTGACTACATATGTAGGTCTTGCGGTAGATTTATTTTCTTTCCCCCTAGGATTATACCAGCAAGTATCATATCCATAATTATTACCTCCTTGCATATCAGAAGTTAAGCTATCCCCTATTACCAGTACTTTCTTTTTATCTGGATGCATCAGAGTATCAGCGGTAATTTCAAAAAATAATGGATCAGGTTTAGCGATTCCGATCTCATCAGAAACGATAATACTATTAAAGTAGTGCGTTAGATTCTTTTTCTTAATTCTAGGTTTTTGTACTTCTTTTAAACCGTTAGTAATGATAGCAAGTGTATATCCATTCCTTTTTAGATTATCTAATAATTCTCTAGCACCAGGGATAAGACTTGCAAAATCCACTAAGAAGCCTAAGTAGAGCGTATTAGCTTTATGAGGATCTCGGTCTACACCTATCGATTTAAAAAACAAATCGAATCGTTTCCATCTAAGAATCTCCGTTGTTAATTTTCCTTGTTCGAAGTCATTCCATACTTGATGATTTCCAATCTGATAAATACGGTAATAATCTTCTTTAGGATCAAGTCCAATGTGCTGTATAAACTGATCAAATGCTTTTTTTGAAGAGCCATCAAAATCAAATAAAGTATTATCCGCATCAAATAAAAGGTGAGAGTATTTCATTTGCTTTACTTAGGTAATCTCAGTCTATGGATTAAACGTTTTACACTATATTTTCCAGAGCCATGAGCGAGTAAAAGTAATAGACCTCCACATAAGGATAAATTACGCATAAGCATAAGTCCGTGTAAACGCTGGAGTTCTATAGGATCATTCCAAAACGCATACACAATAAGAGAAAATGGTAACCAATATAACAATAACAAAAACGCTCCTACTCTCGCGTAATACCCTATTAAAACAAGAATACCACCAGAAACTAACGTCACAATTCCAGCATACATTAGTAATCTAGGGTTCCATGTTAACCCATAGCTTATAAGCGTTTCTAAATTTTTATCAAAAAAGAATAACGAATCATAAGCCTCGTACAAAAATAAAGCAGCGAGTAAAATACGTCCAATCAGATCAGCAACATCCTTCATAATCACTAAGATATAATCTTTTAACTATTAGAACGATAATGTTGTTATAAGAGACTAATCAGGATTAAAAATGGTCTATATGTAGAGATTCTGTAATATGAGATATACTTTTTGTAGTAGATGCAGAAAAGTGCTATCTAATGTTTTTTCTGTCTATTATAATACTTATGGTTATAGAACAACGTAAAAAAACAAAGCGTTTACCCGTTGGATAAACTTTTAATGGGGCCATAAAACAACCATTCCTACCTTCTAAATAGGAATTTTATTTTTTTATTTCATTATAAAGAAAAGCCAACTCAAAAAAGTTTTAGTTGGCTTTTTTCTTTACAACGAGTAAAAAAAAGAGAAACTAATTCTATAAGCTCATCATATATGTTAAAATTTATTAATATATTCATGATACATTTATAAGGGGTTATATAATGAATTTACCAAAGATTTTAATTGTAGACGATCGGAAATTTGATCGTATACTATATACGGAGTATCTCGGAGACACTAATTATATTTTTAAAGAGCTCGATGACGGAGAACATATTTTAAAAACTATTCAAGACTTTGAGCCTAATCTAATTTTACTAGACTGGCAAATGCCTAGAGTAAGTGGTTTAGAGGCTCTAAAGATGGTTAAGAAAAATCAAGTCTTCAAGGAGATTCCGATTATTATTATTACCGGCTTAGAAGACGAAAACGTTTTAGAGGAAGCATTTGATTACGGTTCTGTTGATTTTTTAAACAAGCCAGTTTCCAGTATCGAGTTAAACGCTAGAGTCCTCAATGCCATACGCTTGAAAGAAGCTATACAAACCGTTGTCCAACAAAAAGAAGAATTACAGACATTATCCCAGATTATCAAAAATCAAAAAGATGAGCTGGCCAAGTCTTTGGAAATAAAGACTGAAAAGATGCTACAAGATCGGGATTTATTCCAGCATGACATAGAGGAAAAAAACCGTAAGTTGATTACCATGGAACTCGATACTACTAAATTTATAAATGATATAAAAAGTATCAGATCTAGACTGACGGAATGTTATAATACATTAAAGTCTGAAGGTAGTACTAGCCCGGTTTTAAGGAAATTACTTTCTATAGATAGAGAGATCGATAGTCTAGGTATAAAAGATAATAACTGGTCTGATTTTAGAGAAACATTCGAATCCATAGATCCTGTTTTCTATGAAAAACTAGCACAAATAAACCCCAGGCTTACTCCTTTAGATCTTAAAAACTGTGCATTTATAAAATTAAATCTCGACAACTATGAAGTTTCAAAGATCCTAAATATCGAACTCAAAAGCCTACAAATGACTAGATATCGATTAAAGAAAAAACTTCAAGTCCAAGGAAATGTTAATCTTAGAGAGTTTATACATTCCATATAGCAGAGTTAAAGTATTATCCACTAATATTAAATAAAATCGTCTCAGTATTATCCGTAATCTTTCTGTAATGTAAAGCTAAACGTACTCCCTTTTCCTAGGGTAGACTTAACCTTCATCCTACCATTATGTTTTTCTACTATCCTTTTACAGATTGTTAAGCCTAGACCAGTACCCTCATATATATCGTTGCTGTGCAACTTCTCGAAAGTCCCAAAGATCTTATCAAAATTACTCTTGTCTATACCTATTCCATTATCCTCTACAGCAAACTCCCAAAATCTATTTTTCTCGTTAATCTTTATCGTGATGATAGGTTGTTGTTCAGCGGTGACAAACTTTAAACCATTCCTGATTAGATTACTTAACAATTGGATCAATAAAGATTCATCAGCCGTGATAATCCCCAAATTTTTAGGAATATTTAAAGTGGCATTACGTTCTGCTATTTCTTGGTCAAGCTCTATTTGTATTCTATTAAAAAGTGCATTTAGATCTAGTTCTTTTAGTTTTATCTCTTCTGTTTTTACCCTACTATAAGTTAATAAATCATTTATGAGAATCTGCATGTTTTCTGAGCTCTGAACTACTATGTCGAGATACTCTTTAGCCTTATCGTCTAGATCCGCGTATATTTTTTTCTTTAATAAATGAGCAAAACTAACTACAGATCGCAACGGGGCTTTTAAATCATGTGATGCGATGTAAGCAAAATTCTCTAACTGTAGATTAGAATCTATATATTCATTGAGCTCTTTATTTTTTAGATCCAGATCTTCTATTTGCTCCCGTATTATTTTTTTCTGTTCGACAGACTCTGTGATATTTCTACTAAATTCTAAAATAGCAATGATATTACCTTTCTCGTCGTAAACAGGTCTATACTTATTATATACATATTGTGTGCTTCCATCGGCCTGATCTAATAAACCTTCATAAATGACTTCCTCCCCATCAAAAACTTTATTAAAATATACTTCTCCCCATCTTTTTAATTTGTCTGCTTCTACTTTATCATGTAGACTATCATGGGTCTTTACTTGATATCCTCCTGAAGAAAAATCCTTAATCGCTTTTTGGTTAATAGCTATTATGTTTAAGTCCTTATCCAAGGCATAGATTCCATCCGGAGTTGCATCGAGCACTGCTTTTAAGGTCGCCTCTCCCTCCTTTAGTTTTTGAGATACTTCTTTAAACCGAGTTATATCTTTATTAGCAACGTAAATTCCTAATATCTTTCCCGATGAGGATAAAACGGGTCTCATAGAAACTAGAGTGTATACAAAGGTATCTCCAAAGGGAAAACTTTGCTCAAATTCTAAAACCTCTCCTTTTAAAACTCTATTGAAATAATCTTTTTTTAAATCATAGATTTGAAATGGATGATCTTTAAAAACATCAAGACCTATAGGATTATCAATATCAAAAAATTCTTTGAAATGATTTTTTAAAACTGTGCTCGCATAAAACAATTTAAAACTAGTATCATAAATTAAAATGTGATCAGGAGAATGCTTTATAACACCATCAAAAAAAGCGACATAATCTTCTAGTGATTCTAAGCTTATTTTGTTCGCCTCTTGTTTTAACATATTACTAAAATACGTAATATTTGAGGCTAAAACTAAGATAGATTTATTTTTCTTTACTTAAAAAAGAAAGATTTTCTAAAAACCAGAATAATGCTCTTTCGCATCCATATATCTAGCTATTTATAAATTTACGCACCGCTTTTGCGACATTTTGTCCATCCATAGCCGCGGATAATATTCCACCAGCATAACCAGCTCCTTCCCCGCAAGGAAAAAGTGCTGGAGTCCCTATATGCATAAAGGTTTCTTTATCTCTTGGAATTTTGACTGGTGCTGAAGTACGACTTTCTACACCTATAACGTTTGCATCGTTAGTAAAATAAGATGTATTTTTTTTACCAAATTGTTTTAATCCTTCGGATAACCGGTAATATATACTAGACGGCAATAAATCATGTAGAGGAGCTGAGTATAAGCCAGGAATGTAAGACGTACTATTTAATGTATCGGATAATTTTGCTTCCGTAAAATCTATCATTCTCTGGGCAGGAGCTTTTTGAGATCCATCTCCTGCATTAAACATTTTTGTCTCTACATCCTTTTGAAAATCTAGAGAAGCAAAAACCCCTGCATAACCCATATTTTCTAATTCGTCTAGTTCTATAGCCGTTACGATACCTGAATTGGCGAAAGCCGAATCCCTTCTAGATAAACTCATGCCATTTACAACTATCTCTCCAGGGGAAGTAGCCGCAGGAACCACTAACCCACCCGGACACATACAAAAAGAAAACACTCCTTTACGCTCCACCTGACAAGCCATACTATAACTTGCTGCAGGTAAATATGGTGATCTTTCCGTTTGATTATATTGTATTTTATCGATGATAGACTGAGGATGTTCTATACGCAATCCGAGAGCAAATGGTTTTGCTTCTATCGTGATATCTAATCCATGTAGCAGTTTATAAATATCCCGAGCACTATGACCTGTGGCAAGTATCACTGCGGACCCCTTTATGGTTTCTCCGCCCTCCAGTTTTACTCCATTAAGATGATTATCTTTTAATATAAAATCTACTACCTTACTGTTAAACCTGACCACTCCTCCATGGGACTCTATAGTCTCTCTGATAGCAGATATGATTTTAGGCAATTTATTAGATCCTATATGAGGATGAGCATCGATCATAATATCAGAAATCGCTCCGTGCTCCACGAGAAGCCTTAGGACTTTTTCAATTTTACCACGTTTATGAGACCGCGTATATAACTTACCGTCAGAATATGTACCAGCTCCGCCTTCTCCGAAACAATAATTACTATCGCCATTTACAACACCTTCTTGTTGTATCGCTTTAAGATCTCTTCTTCTTTCTCTAACATCTTTACCCCTATCAATAATGATCGGTCGCAATCCTAATTCTATTAATTCTATAGCTGCAAAATAGCCTGCTGGTCCTGCACCGATGACTAAAACTTCCGCAGCATCAGAGACATCACTAAACTGACTTGTGATTTCCTTTTGTTCCGGTATATTTTGATCTATATACAAGTCTATACGCAATAAAAAGAATGGCCTGCTAGATCTAGCATCCAGAGATCGCTTTACAATAACTATATCCGTAAGCTCATGCTTATTTATTCCCTCTTGCTTACAAGCCAGAGATTTTATAAATTCTAAGTTATTTACTTTGCTGGGAAATACTTTTAACTGGATGGTTTTCTTCACTAACTGATGGCTTCTTTAATCCTTAGTAACTTAACTAACAAATCTTCCAATTGGTCTATAGGTAGCATATTTGCACCATCTGATTTTGCAGTGGATGGATCAGGGTGAGTTTCTATAAAAAGGCCATCTGCCCCTACAGCAACCGCGGCTTTTGCTATCGTTTCTATCATCTCAGGCTTCCCCCCTGTTACTCCCGAACTCTGATTAGGCTGCTGTAACGAATGTGTACAATCCATTATTACTGGATGTCCAAATGATCTCATCTCCGTTATTCCTCTAAAATCTACAACCAAGTCATGATGACCAAAGCTAGTACCTCTTTCCGTTAACCATACATGATCATTACCAGAATCCGTTATTTTTTTTGCTGCAAATTGCATCGCTCCAGGACTTAAAAATTGCCCTTTTTTGATATTAACGATTTTACCCGTTTTGGCTGCAGCCGAAAGTAAAGAAGTCTGTCGACAAAGAAATGCTGGAATCTGTATCACATCGAGCACTTCTGCTGCCCAACTAGCCTCATCATCACTATGTATATCAGAACAAACAGGAACCCCAAAGTGGGTTTTAATTTCTTCTAAAATCCGCAACGCTTTCTGATCTCCGATTCCGGTAAAAGACGTTATACTTGTACGATTTGCTTTGCGATAAGAGCCTTTAAAAATTAAGGGGATATCTAATTTTTGGCTTAAGCCAATGAGCTTATCTGCTATAGAAAAAGCAATATCCCTACCTTCTATGGCACAAGGTCCCGCAATCAAAAAAAGTTTATTCGTATCTATGGTCATTATGAACTATTGCATCAAAAATAGTCCAATTATTAGAGTATTTATGACTAAGCGATAGATTCTCTTTTTACCATAAAGTAATAAAGGATCGCTGTAATAAAATTAAATACCAAAGCACCTAATGTCCAAAGTATCTTATAACCTGTTGTAAGATTCTTGTTGACGGCCCAAACTTCATAGATAACCCATACACAACAAAATAGTGCTAATGCACTCATTAAACCTCCTGCAATTGAAATATTCATAATTCGTTTTTTATACTTTAATGAGTAAGTTAAAGATATGATTCCTAATATTTTAAAAATTCGATTAAATACTCCTTTCTATATACCAAAATAGGAACTTTAGTCGGAAGCATATAGTTTACCCTCAAAGGAACTGTTACACGTACAATTTGTACATTTGCCCTCTTAACGAACCTGAAGAATGGATAAAAATCAACTAACCGGTTTACTACTCATATTTGCACTTTTACTAGGATGGACATGGTTTTCTGCCCCATCTGCTGAGGAAATGGCAAAAAAACAACGTTTTCAAGATTCAATCGAGCAAGTTAAGCGTCTAGAATTAGAAGATAATGTTCTAGAAAGCAAAACGGTTACTACTCCTACACCTATAAATGATAGTCTGGCTAATGCCACCTTAAAATCATCTTTTGGGACACTAGGAGATTTTGCTGTAGGCACAGAGCAACTGAGCACCCTGGAAAACGAAGATGTAAAAATTACTTTTTCTAATAAAGGAGGAAAGATTAAGGAAGTGCTCCTTAAAAAGTTTAAAAAATCATTGACTGATTCCTTAGGAGAAAATTATAAAATAGATCTTAAGCTCTTAGAGGATACTAATAATAAATTTAATTATTCCCTCGGAACAGCAGGTAAAAACATTAATACAGAAGATCTATATTTTACAGCTACATCCGGAACAGATCAGATACAGTTTACTGTTCAGACTAGTAATGGAGGCCACTTTACGCAACTCTATAAACTAAATGATGGGTACAATGTAGATTATAAAGTTAGTTTTAGTGGTTTTGAATCGACAGGAAAAGATCAAGAAAGCATTAAACTAAACTGGATCAATCATCTCGACAAGCTAGAACAAAATGAGATGTTTGAGCAGTCTTATTCTACGATATACTTTAAAGAAAAAGAAGATGGTGATACGGATTATTGTTCTTGTAGAGGAGCTGATGAGATAGAAAAAGATGTTTCTATAGAGTGGGTATCCCATGTAAATCAGTTTTTCAACACCTCGATTATGACTAAAAGCACTCCTTTTAGTTATGCTACTATGGAAACGGTTATGGTAGATGAGGACAGTCCTAATCTTAAAACCTTAAAAACTGAAGTCGGTATTCCTAACAGTGCCAGTGGTGGCTTCGATATGCATATGTACATAGGTCCCAATGAGTTTAAAGATCTAAAAGCATATGATAATGACCTAGAGCAGATTATACCTTTTGGGACCAGTTTATTTGGTACCATAAACAGATGGATTGTAAGACCATCGTTTGATTTTTTAAGTAAGTATATCGGATCAAAAGGGGTGGTAATTATCGTTCTAATTTTTATTCTTAAGATGTTACTTTACCCATTGATGTATAAGATGCTTTATTCTCAAGCAAAAATGCAAGCTCTTAAACCTCAGATAGAAAAACTAACAGAAAAATTTAAGGACGATCCGCAAAAAAAGCAGGTGGAGTCTATGAAAATCTATCGAGAGTATGGAACGAGTCCTTTTGGAGGATGTATGCCGATGGTTATACAAATGCCGATATGGTATGCTCTATTCCGATTTTTTCCAGCCTCTATTACATTTAGACAAGAGCCGTTTTTATGGGCTGCAGATTTATCATCTTATGATGTATTTTTCCAGCTGCCTTTTGAGATACCGTTTATGGGATCCCACCTGAGTTTATTTACATTACTCTGGGCCACTACGACGATCATTTATACCTATTATAATACTAAGCACATGGATATGTCGGCTAATCCGGCTATGAAGTATGTACAGTATTTTATGCCGCTTACCTTTTTAGTTTTCTTTAATAACTATGCATCTGGACTTACTTGTTATATGTTCTTTTCTAATTTGTTTAACATCCTCCAGACTGTAATTACTCGGAAATTTGTTTTTGACAATGATAAGATCCTAGCTGAACTGGAAGAAAAGAAAGTTTTGAATAAAAAGAAACCTAAGAAAAAAGGATTTCAGGCTCGTATAGAAGAAGCTATGAGACAGCAACAGGAAATGCAAAAGAAAAAGGAACAAAGGAAAGGGAACAATAAGAAGTAGATGTTTTCTTATCTTGGATTACCTAGGCAACTAGATTACATCAATAACCATTGGGAGAGAAAAAAGAAATAGTAGGAATAATAGGTTCAGGAAGTTTTGGGGTAACCCTCACAAAACTCCTATACCCCAATGCACAAACTATTTTATATTCACGTAGATTTAAAAACATTGCTGATCTTAATACGTATCACGAAAATCTAAATTTTGATCTCCCTGAAGATGTAGAAATTTCTAATGATTTAGAATATGTAGCCTCTAAATGTAAAATCATTTTTCCGGTGATTCCATCGTCTAGTTTTAGATCCATGATGAAATCGCTTTCTCCTTTTCTAAACCCATCTCATATTCTCATACATTGCACTAAGGGCTTTGATTACACTTATAAAGAACTGGGAGAGGAAAATATTATTTCTAAAATAGACCGCTCTCAAGTAAAAACAATGAGCGAAGTGATCAAGGATGAGTCGACTGTTATACGTATTGGTTGTATGGCTGGACCTAACCTGGCAAAAGAAATACTTGCTGATAAACCAGCAGCCACCGTTATCGCTTCGGAATTTAAAGAGGTTGTAGATTTAGGTATCCGATTATTATCTAGCGAACAGTTTTTTGTATTTGGATCGGAAGATTTAAAAGGAGCAGAAATCGCAGGAGCCTATAAAAACATAATCGCTTTAGGATCTGGTTTACTGGGCGGAATCGATATGGGTAAAAATGCTCAGGCCATGGTTATTACACGGGGACTCCATGAGATGATCCACTTTGGAAAGTATTTTGGTACAGAAGGTAAGGCATTTTTAGGTACAGCAGGTATCGGAGATTTAGTTGCTACTGCCACGAGTCAGAATAGTAGGAATTATAGTTTTGGAGTCAGACTGGCAAAGGGAGATTCCTTAGAAGATATTATTTCTACAAGCCGAGAAGTCGTAGAAGGTCTACGAACATTAAAAATCGTAAAAAATCTGGCTCAGCATTACAACCTAAAGTTACCGATAACTAATATGCTCTACTCTATAGTCTATGAAGGTTTTGATTTACGTAAAGCGATCCAGCTATTAATGAAATATCCCTTTAAAAAGGATGTCGATTTTGTGTAGTTTATAAATTACAGCCGTCACTAAAAAATATCTCTCCCTTTAAGTACCTTCAAGTTTTACAATCTAATCGTTTATGCCTCAGATTAAAAATATAAATTGTCCTAACTGTAATCACGAATTTGAAATAGAACAAGCCTTAGCTGGTAAGCTAGAATTAGTTTACAAAGAAAAAATATCCAAGGTAAGTGATAATTTAAAAAACCAGTACGCTGAGAAAGAACAAGCTCTTCTACTACAACAAAAAGAGTTTGAATCTTTAAAGAAAAAAGAAAACGAGCTGTTTAAACAAAGACTCGATCAAGCAAAGATAGATCAAGAGACAACTTTAAGAAAACGATTATACGAGGAGCAACAAGCACAAACAAACCAACTCAAAAAAGAACTAGAGGAAAAACGGGATCAAGTAAAATTATTAAAGGATAAAGAGCTAGAGATGGAACGGCTCAAAACTAAATTGCAAGATCAAGAAAAAGATTTAGAACTTAAGTTTGAGAGAGACTTTCGTCAAAAGTTGCAAGAAAAGGAAGAACAAATCTCACTTAGAGTAAAGGAACAAAACGATCTCCGATTAAAAGAAAAGGACAAACAACTAGAAGATCAAAAAAAACTGATCGATGAGATGAAGCGTAAAGCAGAACAAGGCTCTATGCAATCGCAAGGAGAAATCCAGGAATTAGCCATAGAGGAAATCCTAAGGGTAAAGTTCCCTTTTGATATCATAGAAGAAGTTCCTAAAGGAGTCCGCGGAGCGGATTCGGTGCAAACCGTAATCAATTCCGCACAACAAGTATGTGGTAAAATTATTATTGAGAGTAAACGAACTAAATCTTTTTCTAATGACTGGCTCAGTAAATTAAAAGAAGATCAGCGTTCTATCGGAGCAGAAATCGCCGTTCTTATTACAGAGGCCATGCCTAAGGAGTTATCCCAGTTTGGTCAATTAGAAAATGTATGGGTTTGTGGATATCAGGAATTTGCATCTCTTATATCGGTACTAAGACAAGTGCTTATAAAAACACAGTCGATTGCATCAGCTCAAGAAAACAAAGGGGATAAGATGGAAGTCTTGTATAATTTTGTAATCGGAGAAGAATTTAAAAATCAGATACTCGCTATCGTAGAAGGATTTAGTGCTCTTAAAAATGATCTGGATAAAGAAAAAAGAGCCATGCAGAGCATATGGAAAAGAAGAGAAAAACAAATAGAACAGGTCATAGGAAACACCATCGATATGCACGCTTCCATAAAAGGAATAGCTGGTAATGCCATCCAAACGATCAAAGTTTTAGAACTAGGAGATGGAGACGGAGATGCCGATAACCTCATTTAAAAATTTATGATTTCTACATTGGTAGTATATTATTACCGACTAGTCGATTTTTAATCCTTTTAGAAACTTATACCGCTAGAATTGTATTGAAACTAACAGGATTCGTAACTTCATTATATTAGAAAAAAGAATATATCAACTTATGGCAAATACAAATACAGGACAAAAGTCATTTTGGAGTAAACCTGAAGGAAAAACTGGAGCATTATTTTTAGTCGGAATGGTCGGAATAGCAGCATTTCTTCTCTTTTCATTCGGTACAGCGATCGCAGCGTTTTTTGGATGGATCGTAGGTAAAATTGTAATCTTCGGCGTTTTAGGTTTACTAATTTTTATGGCTCTCGACCCTAAGACGCGTAAGCTAGTCAGCTATATGTATCAGAGTGCAATGCGTAAAATCACAGGTATTTTTGTGACCATCGATCCTATCGGCATACTTAAAAACTATATCGATGACCTAGCTGATAATCTGAAAAAAATGGGTAAGCAAATCGGAAACCTTAAGGGTCAAGCCCGAAAGCTAAAAACCATGGTCTCAGAAAATAATAAAGAAATAGAACAAAATATAATCATTGCTAGAAAAGCAAAAGAGCAAGGTAACCAAAAAGCTATGCTGCTTTCTACTCGTAAAGCTGCAAGACTAAAAGACACAAACGGAAAATATATCGCTCTTCATAAAAAGATATCAGTACTTTATAAAGTATTGACTAAAATGTATTCTAACTCAGAAGTATTACTAGAAGATACTAAAGATCAAGTAAGAGTAAAAGAGCAAGAACGTAAAGCCATCCGTGCCAGTCATGGAGCGATGAAATCTGCGATGAGTATTATCAAAGGTGATCCGGACAAACGAGCTATGTTTGATCAAGCTATGGAACATGTTGCGGATGATGTAGCTAATAAAATCGGAGAGATGGAGCAGTTTATGGAAATGTCTTCTGACTTTATGGATAGTATCGATCTACAAAATGGTGTGTTTGAGGAAAAAGGAATGAAGATGTTAGAAGAGTACGAAAAGAAATCTACCCTACTTTTACTGGGAGGTCAAGAGCAAATGGACGAGGATATTCTCGACCTTAAGCAGCCAGAAATACAAACTAACGACTTAGGAGGAGAAGAAGGATACGAAGGCATGTTCGATTAAGAGCGACCAATTCTGGCGTAGCCAGAAACAAAGCAAGTAAACCTTGCTTTGTAGGGAGCGAACTGATTTATCAAAATCAGCAATCACTATTTTACATATATAGAAATATTACTTTTCTAATAACTCCGCCCTGCCACAAACAAAGCAAGTAAACCTTGCTTTGTAGGGAGAGAACTGATTTATCAAAATCAGCAATCACTATTATATATATATAGAAATATTACTTTTCTAATAATTCTGTCTTGCCACAAACAAAGCAAGTAAACCTTGCTTCGTAGGGAGCGAACTGATTTTTAACACTAACTTTACAAACTACTGAGTGATCAGTGTTCTAGTTATTGAGTCCTTGTTTAGTATGGTACTTACAGTATTTGCTCTTTTATTTGGAATCATCGTAACCTTAATAATAGTGTTAGGGGTATTCCTTATTTTGAAATTAAATCAAAAAATAAAGCGAGTTACAGAAACTGATGTTACCAAAATCCCTAATGGATATTTCCACAGATCTTTTATGGTCAATGGACAATTAGATCAAACCACAAAAACCAAATTACTGATCTATCTAGATAAGTATAAAGGCAAAGTAGTAGCAGCAAACAAACAAGATATCATCTCTTATATAAACGGACTTAGATTTAGTTTTCTACATGGCCCAAATATTCCTTGGGATAAAATTCCATTACGTATTATTTTTACCGAAGAAAATCAAAAAATTAATGTGAGATTGGACGAAAGTCGAGGAATCAAAAAAATCAATCCTTCCGTTGCAGATATATATGATCTAAAATATAAACAGGCCTTTGACTTTCATTCTTCTCAGATAAAAACTATCCTAGATTCTATTGAAATCTAAGAATCCATTGAGTTTTAATCTTTAAAGCCAACTAAGTCTAAATCCTACATTACATTAGGGATGATTACCGCACAATAACCTATCCTTTTATAAACTTTCGTCGTATATTACTGTATATATTAGGTTCCCACTTA
>CALLXF010000088.1 GCA_938015805.1 uncultured Saprospiraceae bacterium
TGCGAGATTTCCTATTAGCTAGTTCTAAAAATGATACAAGCCTACTAACTTCAAATTTAGATGCCAGCATGGAATCTCATTTAATGGCTTTTCTGGCAGAAAAAAGTCGTAAAGCAAAAGAGACTTTAAAGGTAGAAATAGCTCTTTAGTTGCACCTCCACTTAAGTATTTTAGATTAATATTTTCAAATTGATGTATTTAATAAATTATTGAAATAATGAAAAATTTCTTATATCTCCTATTTGCAGTTAACCTGATTGTGGGATGTGCCCCTAAAGAGTCAACCACAGAATCTGTTGGCGTGGAAGAAGTAGTTTTAGGTAAACTACAGCATAATTTTAAACTCAATAATGGGACACAAGAAAAATTTGAAGAAGGATTATTACTGTTACATAATTTTGAATACGATGATGCACTTGTTGCCTTTGAGAAAGCAACTGCTATAGATAGTACAGAGGTATTAACGCATTGGGGAGAAGCTATGTGTCATTACAAAGCATTATGGAGATTGCAAAATACAGATAAAGGGAAGGCGATTTTATTACGAATAGGAACTTCCAGAGAAGAACGATTAGAATCCATAAAAGATCCTGTTAAAAAAGAAATGTGGAAAATTGTAGAAATCATGTATGGTGAAGGCGAATTGGATGAGCGTAATAAAAAGATAACAGCACACTTGGCTTCGTTACATGATCAATATCCTAAACACCAAGAAATTGCAGCATTCTATGCACTTTCTTTAATATGGTCAACAGAGGAATATGGAGACGGAAGTGATGATTTAAAATTGGCCGCTGCGATAGCAGATAGGATTATAAAAGTAAATCCTTTACACCCTGGTGCATTGCATTATAAGATACATGCCTTAGATGGTCCGACCTCAGCAAAAGAAGCTCACGATGCAGCGGATGCCTATGCAAAGGTAGCAGCAGATGCAGCACATGCTTTACATATGCCATCCCATATTTATCTCGCTCTAGGCGAATGGGAAGGTGTCGTTAGTTCAAATAAAGAGTCTTATAATGCGAGCGTTAGTCGTATGAGAAACTTAGATCTAAAAGATGGGTCTCGAGGATATCACTCATTGGCATGGCTTCATTACGGGCTACTACAACAAGGGAAATATACGGAAGCTGAAAAAATTCTTTCCGAAATGCAAACCCATGTTCCTAAGGATCCTACAAAGGGAGCTAGAGGTTATTTACTGGGTATGCAAAGCCGTCATCTCGCAGAAAATAGCATTGTGGCAAAGAAAATTCAGTTTGATACTGATGTTGAAGTTAGTGATATTGGCCTTATTGCTCAGTCTACAAGGAGTTTTCTTAGAGCTCAACTTGCCTTGGAAAATAAGGATACTAAATCAATAGAAGAGGAAATAAATTGGTTATCGACTAAAATATATTTGGCTTCAGAGCAAATTGAAGAAGATGGTATAGTCATGTGTGCAGTTGGTTCTAGCCGTTATGCCCCCACCGAGAATTCAGTTAATAGCGCTGGTGTAGTACTCGATCAACTAAAAGGGATAAAAGCACAAATAGAAGGTAATGACGATCTGTTCCAGTCATATATGGAAAAAGCAGTAGCGTTAGAAAGTCAAACAAATTATCCCGCTGGACCTCCTCGAATTACTAAACCTTCTTTTGAACAATATGGTGAATGGCTAATCACTAAAGGAGATTATAAAAAAGCCATCAATCAATTTGATAGAGCACTAGCTCGTATGCCTAAGAGATCCAAATCTTTGATTGGGAAAATGATCTCTCTAAGAGCTATGGATTTAGATGAAGAAGCCGACCAAGTAAAACAAGAACTTACTGCTATTTTTGCAGCAGCTGATAATACAGTTTTGAATATTCTGAACTAAGGTGTCCTAAAGACAATAAAATAGAATCTAGATCAAGTAATTATCATTTCAAAATAGATAGTAACTATTTCTTATACTTGATAATCCGATCCTTTGATTTTTTAGATTTTATCATTTCTAGCATATTGTCTCTAAATGTTACCGTATTCCCGTTTATCTCTGCATGCATATCATTAGTAAATTCTACTTTTCCTGGTAAGTGCACGATGGTTTTACTCTCTCCTCCAAACATCATCTCAAAAAGCATCATAGATTCTGGATCTGCTGTTTTTAAAGAATCTAAAGAACCCATAATCTGCGCAAACTCAGGATCATTTTCTAACTCCGTCATGTCCATACCTGGTATCTGGACGATGCCCCTTTTACTATCTATGGTGTATTCTATATTCATATTATCATATTGCTCTTCAGCCTGTTCGCCACCTTGCTTCATTTCTTTCATTGTACTAAAAATCTGTTTTAGATGACTTTGGTTTTTGTACTCTATATTTAAAGTAATACTAGCTTCTTCCTGAAGTGTATTTATATGCATATCCATAGACACATTTTTAAGTATTTCAGGATTAGTCATTGTTTCTTTAATAGAGTCTGGCATGATAGCGTAAAAATTCATAGTAGAATCTATAATCTCCTCTTTATCCCATAACCCAGCTTCATCTTTTTTATCCTCTTCATCTCCTAACTCGCTCAGTATGCCTTGAGCCATTCCTGCCATTTCTCCTAGATCAAAAGTTGTAGACATTTTACCAGACTCATCTTTGTTAATCCAGAGTTCGGAAATTACGGGCGAACAAGAGCAGATTATACAAGCAAGAAAAAGAAAAGGTATGTAGGTTTTTAAAATGTTGAACATGATATTTTTTAATAAGTGATATTCCAAGGTAATAAATTAAGAGGTCATACAAGCATTATTCCATATGATATAAATAGAATATACTTAATCCTAAATACGGGAGAAACTCATTGAATAAAATGTCTTATCTGTAGTATTAGCTAAATCGTATTTTAGTAATACTTTGGCAGTAAATTTTTATTGATGTTAAAAGAGTTAAAAGCTACGCGGATAAGATTGCGTTTGATTTCCGGTGAGGATTATGACCTAATTAGACATCTAGATGTAGATCCAGTTGTAAAAAAATATATAGGACCACCATCAGATAAGTCTGTAACGGAAGAGCGTATGCAAAAAATAAACAAAAAAAACATCGATGGATCTGGATTAGGATATTGGATGGGAGAATTACTCGAGACAAGAGAAGCCATAGGTTGGTTTGTTTTAAATAATATCCAGGATACTGATGAGGTAGAAATTGGATATAGATTATTAGAAAAATTCTGGGGTCATGGATATGCAACAGAGGGAGCTCAGGTTTTATTACATCATGGATTTTCATCCTTAGGCTTAGAAAATATTATAGGCATTACTCATACAGATAATATAGCTTCTAAACAGGTGCTACTAAAAATTGGATTGATAGAAAAAGGGACAAGGTTTTATTATAATCAGGATGTTGCCTATTTTGAACTCACAAAAAAAGAATATATAGATGCTAAGGAAAATTAGAATGGGTATGATCGGTGGAGGTCGAGGTGCATTTATCGGAGGAGTACATCGGATGGCTGCAGCACTAGATGGTCAGATAGAATTAGTTTGTGGTGCATTTTCTAGTGATCCAGAAAAATCTAGATTGTCGGGAGTAGACTTATATCTAGATCCGAATCGTGTATATGATTCTTATGAAGATATGATTTTTCAGGAAAAAGAATTACCTAGGGATATACGGATGGATATGGTGTCCATAGTTACACCTAATCATTTGCATTTTGCTCCATCTAAGTTAGCCTTAGAAAATGGATTTCACGTCGTGTGTGATAAACCGTTATGTTTTGATTTGGCTGAGGCCAATGAATTAATAGATCTAGTGAATAGTCAGGAAAAGATTTTTGCACTGATGCATAATTACACGGGATACCCTATGGTAAAACAAGCTAGAGCCATGATCCAGCATAATGACATAGGTAAGATTAGGAGGGTAGTAGTATCCTACCCGCAGGGATGGTTATCGACACCTCTGGAAAATACAGATCAGAAGCAAGCCTTATGGAGAACAGATCCTAATAAAGCGGGAGTTGCGGGAGCAATGGGGGATATCGGAACACATGCATATAATTTGATGGAATATATTACAGGTCTTAGAGTAACACATATTTGTGCTGATGTAAATAAGGTCGTAAAAGGTAGGCTATTAGATGATGATGTAAATGTGTTGCTTAAGCTAGATAATGGAGCGAGTGGAATTTTAACAGCTTCACAAATTTCAGCAGGTGAGGAAAATGACCTAACTATTAAAATTTATGGAGAGAGAGGAGGACTTGAGTGGTCCCAGATCCGGCCTAATACACTAATCGTAAAATGGCTAGATCGTCCTAGTCAGCATTACCGTACAGGTGTAGGCGACTTATATCAGGCGGCTACCTCAGCGACAAGATTGCCAGCTGGACATCCGGAGGGGTATTTAGAGGCTTTCGCCAATGTCTATAAAAATGTAGCTACATGTATCCAAGCAAAGATCGCTAATAAAAAACCGAACTCCTTACATTTAGATTTTCCGACAGTAGCAGATGGACTGAGAGGAATGGAGTTTGTAAATAAAGTGATCGAGTCGGGGAAAAGTGATGAAAAATGGATTGCCATGGCTGAATAATAAAAGCTTGAATGTCACTATTCTAAAAATACGCGTAAGTAATCAATCTAAGGAACAGGGGTAAAAGGTTTAGTAGACAAACATCTAAAAGTCTTATTATTCCCTACATAGATCTGACTACTCTTATAGAATAGATTTAGGCACCACTTTACGGATCCATGTTTTAAAACGCTTACCCATACCCGCATGATGATCAGGATTAGAGTCTAGTGTGGTGTGCCAGGAGTTTTCTGGTAATAGTTCTTCTATCATCACCTCTTTTGCGAAAGCAGTAATCTCCTTGGATTTAACTGCTACGTAACACTCTGTATTTAAATTTGCAGACCGAGGATCTAGATTAAAAGTACTGACCACAGTGATACTATCATCGATGACCATAGACTTAGAGTGCAGCCCAAAAATAGGGAAGTACTCTATTTGTCTTTGCAAGTCTGCCTTAATCAGTTTTTTGCGGATCGCTGCATCAGGTTTATATTCATAAATATTTACACCTAGTTTTAGTAGATCCTTTCGATTACGCTGATACCCGCTAAAGGCCTCTTTATTATCTGTCGAGCAAAGACTATTAGTCAGGATGGTTACAGACACTCCTCTATCTATTGTTTTTTTTAGAATTGATTTTCCCACATCAGTAGTGACGAGATATGGCGTATGGATATAAATAGATTTCTTTGCTGAGTCGAATAACGCAATAAGTCCTTCTGTAGTTTTCCCCGATCCACCTAATCCTTTTTTTGTTTCGTTTTTACCAGGAATGTCTGAGATAAAAGTTACTTCGTCGACCCATAAAAATTTTCCGGATCTAATTATGTCTCTATACTTATAGGGAATATCGTTGATCCGATGTCTGATTTGCGGCCAAAAATTATCCATATTACATGCATAGTTATGGATACGGTTATAGACAAAATCGGTATTAAAATTAGGTACAGAAAATTTGATCAATTGATCCACATCTACACTGAGTTTGCTTTTCCAGAATTCTTCAAAAGATTTTTCTACTTCTTCTGCTGCCTGACCGACGAGTAAAATATCTCGGTCTCGATAATTATAATCTCGATCATAATCAAAATAGGCATCCTCTATATTACGACCCCCAGTGATGCATACCCGACCATCTACAGTAAAAGTTTTATTATGCATTCTTTGGTTTATACCGCGGAAATCTACGACCATATTAGAGATTTTTTCTCCGATATGTTTCCCGATGTTTACGTTAGGATTATAGATCTTTATCGTGATGTTTTCATGTGCATGTAAAGCAAGTAGATCATTGGGATGAGCATCGACTAGTAAGTCATCTATAATGAGTCTTACCTTTACACCACGATCTGCTGCTTTGAGTATATAGTCCATAGCAATCGTGCCCACATTATCCGCATAAAAAATAAAGTATTGGATGTCCATGGTTTTTTCTGCTTTGGCACTGAGCCATGCTCTAGTCAGTAGAGCATCCTCTCCTTCTTCTATAACGTAAACACCAGTTTTTTCTGGGCTGTATTCTGGAATCCGTTCTAACTGTTGTTGTAAGCTAAGAGTATCTTTTTTTATACTTGATTTACAGGGAATTTTAGTTACTGGATGTTGTATGTATTCCGTTTTACAAGAAGAGAGTAGCAGTACTAAAAAAGAGAAAATAAAAAGTGGCCTCATACCTTAAAATTAATCATTTGTATAAAAGTAAATTAGGAACCCTTTTAGATGTTTATCTAAATGATCTAATTCGGGCTAAAAGCTTCTTCCAACTTTTTATAATTCTGATAATGAGGGATTATATTACGGACGTTAAATGTTATAATTAATCGATTAAAAGTAAACTCTATTTCATAAATCTTTGTTCTTTTGTTGCACCGTACAGCATTTTGCCATCTAACGAGTTGTCGAAGTACGAGAAGTGGAGAGTAAAATCTTCTATTGATAATGAAAAGTTTTTTATGAGTGAGCAAAAGAAGGAGATAAATATAATAATAGAAGAAGCAAGAAAAATTGTTGAAAATAGAGATACAAAAGTATCTAAATTAAATGATCTACTCTCTCGTAAAACATTGTTACCATATGCACAGTGGAATAAAGACAAAGAATATACTAGAGTTTGTCTTTACGAAAATCTGGAATTCGAACTGATTTTACTTTGCTGGAAACCTCTAGCAAAAACCCCTATTCACAATCATAATAAGCAAAACTGTTGTGTCTTTTTCTTTGACGCACCTTTTAGAGAAACCACATATTGTAATGAAGGTCAAAAAAGCCTCAAGGTAAATGATATACAAAAAGGGGGAGTTTCTAGTATGGAGAAAGTAAACGCATGTCACTCACTACAAAATCTATCGGATAAGCACGTAATGAGTTTACACCTATACAATAGACCTATTAAAAAGTGCGAAATAATTCAAGATTCAGATTTAGAGTCTTCTCTAAACTGGGCAGATTTAAAATATGATGTTAAGCTTGCCTAAAAGGCAAATAGTATAAAAACAACTAAACCAAAAAATGGAAAAAGAATTAAAGATATTTTCTGAAATCGTAGAATCTTTATTAAAAGACGAAGTAGCAAATCCAGTATCAGAGGTAATCCCTGCTGAGGCCCTTCATTCTAAAGTAGACATTCGCTTAAGCGAAAAAGGAATACCAGACGATACCTTTAATAAAGTACTGACCGAGGTTGTTTTAAAAACACCAAAAACCAGCTCTAAATATTTTTTCAATCAACTATTTGGGGGACGGCAACCTAAGGCTGTACTCGGAGAATTACTTTCTGTAATGCTTAATAATAGTATGTATACTTATAAAGTGGCTGGCCCACAGGTAGGTATAGAAAAGGAAATAATACGCAAATCTTGTGAGCTAATAAATTATGGTGATAACTATGGAGGAACCTTTGCAGCAGGTGGCTCTATGAGTAATTTTATGGCGATGTTGATGGCTAGAGATAGAGCAGATGAGACAGTTATCTCGGGAGGTCTACGTCATAAAATGACAGCTTATACATCCGCAGATTCTCATTATTCTATTCCTAAAAATGCTGTTTTTGCAGGTATTGGTAGAGAGCAAGTTCGGTTTATTCCTTCCGATAATAACGGTGTCATGAAGGTCACCTTGCTAGAAGAGGCAATAAAAAAAGATGTAGCAGATGGCTATAAGCCATTCTTTATAAACGCCACTGCGGGGACTACGGTTTTGGGATCTTTTGATTCTGTAAATCCGATCGCAGATATTTCTGATAAATACGGATTATGGCTTCATTTAGATGGAGCTTATTGTGGATCTGTCATTTTTAGTAAAAAATATAAGCACTTAGTAGATGGTGTGCATAGAGCGGATTCTTTTAATTATAACGCTCATAAAATGTTAGGCGTACCCTTGTCTTGTTCGCTCTTACTGGTAAAAGAAAAAAAGCATCTAAATGATTCTTTTGCAAAAGATGCTTCTTATTTATACCAGACTGACGCAGATGATTTTAATCTAGGAAAAACATCATTGCAGTGTGGTCGTAGAAATGATGGACTTAAGTTATGGACACTTTGGAAATCTGTCGGAACAGAAGGGCTAGAGGCGATCGTCGACAACCAGTTTGCTCTAGCAGATACAGCTCGTGATTACATCCGATCTAATCCTGATTATCAGTTGTACAGTTATGATGATTCTATCTCGATTTGTTTTAATTACAAAGGTTTAGATCCAGAAGTTTTATGTACTCGTTTGTACGAAAAAAATAAGCTACTAGTCGGTTTTGGAAGTTTTCATGGTGATACTTTTGTAAGACTGGTTACGATTAATGCGACTAATAACACCGAGGATATTCTTAACTTTTTTAAAGAATTAGAGGCGGAGGCTGATCTTATGGTACCGGCAGCCATGGCGACGTAATAGCTTTAGGATTATCGTTTTTATTTTTTAATGACCATATTTTGAGCTTAGTTCTATTTGCCTTTCGGCGAATATTAAATTGGACCTAATCTTATAAATAAGGTTCTGTTATACCTAATGCCTGGAATTTATTGGAGTCATAAGTGCCGTGATAAAAAATAAACAAATCACATAAAGATGTATGGACTACATCTGTACCGGTTCTCTTTTAAAATTAAACATATCCATGTTAAAGAGATAAGCCGTAGAAAATCGTATTGCCTGATGTACCGCTGTTTCTCCAGTATTATTTTTACGGAAGTCATTAAAACTCCTAGCATACTGCACATTAAAATGTAATGACTTTACTTGATAACCTAGACCTAAAACATATCCAATATCAAAACTATTGAGTTCGTTTTTATAGTCTCCTGAGTTCATTTCAAATGTAGGAGGTAACAATTCACTGAGATCAAATTCTCCACCCATACCTTGATCTATTATTCCTGAATCTAAGATAGTCTGTAAAGGAATATCCTTTGTAATCTCTGTTGCCTGAGAAGCATTAAGTAATAACGAAAACTGAGGACCGACTGTGAGATAAATGTTCTTATAATTGACATTCGCAAAAAGCGGAAACTCTAAATAACCCATGTCTACAGTCTGGACAGCATTATTATTAATATTGGTCAAGTCACCTAGGTCTCCTGCACCATTTAGAAATAATCCCAGCAACGGAGCTTCATCTACTAAATCTGTGACATACATGTCGGTCGAGGAATAATTAGATGTCTTATATGCTACTCCAGAACTAACGCTTAGAAAATCTAAAAATCGATAATCTACCCGCAAGCCCAGACGGGGGCCTATAGTATATTGTTGTTTATCTAAGACCTTTGTTGCCGACATCATTTGCACTCCACCCTCTAATCCAAAACCGAGTTTCTGAGCTTGTGTATTTGTGATGATTACGATAAAGCATAAAACTATGCTTAACAATTTGATTTTATTCATAGCAAATTTTTCTATTCTAGTAATTATGATCTATTCTTTAAAGATATACCATTACGCTGATGGAAAAATTAATAAGTTGATTTTTTATACGAGAAAATAGATATCATCGAAAATGTGATAACGATCTGACTGATTTACCATTCTAATTCTAAGTTAAAATTAAACTATATTTGTATTTCGATGTTTAAACATTGAAAATTGATTTATAGATAGATGAAAAATGATGCGTAGAAAATTTGTTAAAGGTTCAGCCATTTTAGGAACGAGCCTTGCGGCCAATACCACAGTAAAAGGATTATCAGGCTTGATTGCAGATCAGTCTTCTCGTAAAGTATATCAGATACTAGATGCTCATAAAGTAAATGTGGGAACACTTCCTGTGCTGAGAGCTTTTGCAGGAGATAAGTTAGATTATGTTAGTCCATTTGTTTTATTTGATGAGTTTGGTCCGGTATGTGTTCAGCCTGGTGACGATCCATTAAGAGTGGATGCTCATCCTCATGCTGGTGTAACACCTACTACATATTTTCTGGCAGGAACAGGTCATCATAAAGACAGCCTAGATTATGATATACAAATCGGGAAAGGAGATTTTATGATGTTTAAATCTGGAAGTGGAGCCATACACATGGAAGAGAGTGGGCAAAAATTATATGAGGAGGGTGGGGACTATCATGGATTCCAGATATGGTTAAATACCCCTGCAGCCTACAAATTTGAAAAGCCAGCCACCACTATAGACGACGAGAATCAAATGGCATTGATACAAAAAGAGAAGGTGTCTTTAAAGGTTGTACTAGGAGAAGTGTTTGGTCAAAAATCTCAGATAGAAACTTATGCACCTGCTTTTTATTATCACGTAAAAATGGACAAGGATTCTAAAATAGTAATTCCTACTGATCCTACACATAACGCTTTTATATATGCGGTAGATGGCACTGTAGAAATAGAAGGTAATAAATCAGCGAGGTCTAAACAGATCGTTCTTTTCCAAAGAGGGAGTTCTAATATAGAGCTCTATTCTAAAGATGGAGCAGAGTTGCTGATGTTAGGAGGACAGCCATTAAACGAACCGGTATTCTCCTACGGCCCTTTTGTAATGAATAACGAGGAGCAGATCAGACAATGTATGGAGAATTATAGAAATGGCCTGATGGGTGATCCTAATCTGGTAAATTAGAATGTCATAACGGAATTGTTCATAATACTGTAATTCTTACATATTGGTTTGAGGTTGACATTATTATGATATAATTAAAAATCTTTTAGATTAGATTTGTAGGACTTATTCCTTGTATTTATGTTAAGATTTTTTCTATACATATTTTTTATCCTCACCTCTATTTTACTTCCCGCTCAGGAAGTAGATTTAAACAGTTCGGATATTCCGATTTTAGTGGTTACTACTGGAGGTCTTGAGATTCCTAACGAACCAAAATTAGATGCCCATCTAGGAATCATTGATAATGGTTTATTTAGGAATGATATCACGGATCCTTTTAATGGATATGATGGAAAAATAGGAATAGAAATCAGAGGTAACGGAACAGCAGACCTAGATAAAGTTTCTTATCTATTTGAAACTAGGAAATCAGATGGTTCTAATAATAATGTATCAATATTGGGTTTACCCAAAGAAAACGACTGGGTCCTCTATGCTCCATGGATAGATAAGTCTCTAATCAGAAATGTCCTTACCTATGATCTAGCAAATCGCATCGGAATGTACTCTTCGAGAACTAGATTTGTAGAGTTGGTAATCGATGATGAGTACAAAGGCGTTTTTGTCCTTATGGAGAAAATAAAGAGAGATAAAAATAGGGTAGCCGTTACGAAGTTTGAAGAAGATAATAATGATCCTTCCGCGGGTGGATATATCGTAAGAATAGATTCGTGGTTCCACCATACTAAGGGATGGGAATCTGATATCTATCAGGTAAATGGAGAAGATCGGGCTTGTTATTTCCAGTACGTTTATCCTAAATACGATGATATTACAGACAATCAAAAAGAATATATTTCTGAGATCGTGCATGATTTTGAACGTACACTGGATACAGCTACACCGCCAGATATTGCAGTGGAAATATCAGATAAAATAGATCTGAAGAGTTTTGCTGATTATTTTATTTTACAAGAATTAAGTAAAAACCCAGATGCATATCGCTTAAGCACATATTTTAGTAAAGATGTGGATGGAAAGATAAAAATGGGTCCTATGTGGGATCATAATTACTGCTATGGAAATTATAATCCTTACCAGAACGTATGGGAAAAATGGGAGTATGATAATCATTGGTTTGATTTTCCAGGACAGATTCCATTTTGGTGGGATAAACTATTAAAGGACTCTACTTACGTATCGACGCTAAATGATAGATGGAATATGTTCCGTAATAATGGCACTATAGATTGTAATATGCTCAGTATGAGGATAGATTCCTGGGCAGCGGAAGTGTATGAGGCACAAGGTCGTAATTTTGTGAGATGGCCTGTGCTAGGAGAGAATTCTACATTTAACTGGAACGCTGGGCCTACTTATGAAGATGAGGTCGACTATTTAAAAAACTGGTTATGTAATCGTATCGACTGGCTTGATGAACAGTTTCCTAAAATGAAACGTAAATTTGAAATTAGCAAATTTGAGATATCACCCAATCCGGCAACATTGTATACAACTATAAGTATACAGTCTCCTGTTACGGATAAAACGAGGTTACACATTTTTACGTTAGATGGAAAATTAGTAATTACAGAACATTTAGATCTCGTAAAAGGATATAATGTAAAAGAGCTGGATATCTCTACTTTATCTAAAGGAGTTTATATTATTAATTTTCCTGAGATAGAAGATTTTACTTCTAAAAAATTAGTAGTTCACTAATATTACCAAAGCATTTCAAAATTATATTTTCACAACACGTATGGTTTTCTGATGACTTTTAGTTTGTAATCTTATAAAGTATGCTCCGGCTATAAGATCATGAGATTCCACTTTGATTTCATGATAGCCCGCATTGATGTTTTTGTTAGTAATCACTTTAACCTCTCCACCTAATGTATCGAACAAGCTGATTTTTATCCACTCTTTTTCTGATGTAAATCTAATGGTAAAATACTGACTATGAGGATTAGGAAATGCCTCTAAATCAAAACGATCAATATGAGTATCCGTCACAGCAGTAGTGCAAAGTGTTAGAATAGGTAAATATTGAAAATCATTAGAAAATAAGTCTTGCACTTCTTCTTCGCTTGCATTAAACCAATCGATCAAAATAGATCCATAAATAGATCTAAAATCGTACTGCATCGCTACACCTTCGTTAAAAGCGGCATTAGGATCTATGGTCGGATTATCACCGAGAATCCCTGGATTTACACAGTTGCCAAAAACCATTAATGGAGCTGCAGTTCCATGATCTGTTCCTAGACTAAAATTAGAGCGTATCCTTCTTCCAAATTCAGAATAGGTCATTCCGAGGACTCGCTCTTCTAAGTCCAGTAGCTTGAGGTCATCCTGAAAAGCACACATGGCATCTCCTAAGGTTTTTAATAAATTTGCATGGGATCCATTAGATACATCTCCAGCAAGTACTTGCTCTGCATGCGTATCAAAACCTCCGAGAGTCACCACATATATTTTAGTCTGTAAACCACCTTTTATAAGTCTGGCGACAGTCTTAAGTTTAGCTGCAAGTTGGTTATCGTCTCCATATTTTGAAGAAGCATTATTTCCATTGGCGTAAGCCGATTCTATTGCAGCTCCATACTCATTAGATTGCTCTATGCTAGTTGTTAAAAAATCCAATTGGTTTCCATAGCAACCATTAGCTATCTCATTATTTATAGGTGTCGGTAGGCTGCTTATCTCCTCTGGATCTATGACCACCATACTGTAATTTCCAGCTTGACCCTGGCAAGTCTCAGAAGCCCCAGATCCGACAGTTAGTGCAAAAGGGTCTGGACAATCAGAATTAGGGAAATTTTCTGGGTAACCTGCCACATTATTATCAAAGTAACGACCTACCCATCCGGTATCTAAAAATTCATCAATATCTGCTCCAGTATTCCATATATCTAGAGATCTAAAGTGGGATCTATTTTGATTAGGGTAAGCTACACTCTGGATAATATTTAATCTGGCATCATCAAAAATTTCCTTAACACCATAAAGAGATGGATGTACGCCTACGGTATCCGTTAGTTCTAAAATTTGATCTTCTGGGATAAGAATATTTTCTCTAACTGCAGCCAGATTATCATACTGGTCCCTAGGAAGAATAGTATTAAGACCATCATTACCTCCGTTTAACTGGATAATTACCAGTACACGATCACTTTCTCCATTTACGATATTGGATATTTGGCTTTTAGCCAATGCTGATACCGGAAATCCACCAGCAAAGACGGGTATACTTAAGAGTGATGAAGTTTTTAGAAACGATCTTCTTTTTATTTTTTTATTCATTTTTTTAGGTTTAAACCGAATGAATGATTTTTTTAGGTCAGGTAAAATTCTGGCATTTTTAATAGCGTCCTGAATAAGGCTTTTAATTTATTATTTATGCCTTCTAGTCGATCAGGGTCAGTAGGGTCCGCTAGAAATTCAGAATATTCCATTGCCCATGAAGCATCAGGTAGTCCGGGTATCAGTACGTTCTTAAGAAAGTCGTGTTGGTTTTGAGAGATGGACTGAGCAAATAATATTTGTACGATATCATCTAATAGTTTATTCACATCTTGCGGCTCTGACATCTGGGCTATGAATGAGATTAAATCCAATTCAAAATTAAAATCTCCCAACATGAGCCCATTTACAAAGAGGTCAGAAAAGTCTTCTCTTAACCTTAGGGATACAGAATTTATCCATGTCTTATAATACTGAGGAGCTTGGTAAAATGCTTTCCATCCAGCTACTGTAGGCAAATTAAGCAAGACCATTTCCTGTGCCTCTGATAAACTATAGAGACCATTCCAGTATAAATAAATATCGATGGGATCTTGCGTGGCCACATACTCAAATGTCTTAACCACTTTAAATAAAAAGTCTAGTGGATGGGATATCATGCAACCGATAAACCCCTCTTGAAAAAAGTATTCACTAGATAATAATGTCTTTATAATATTCTCTATTTCATAGTTATCAGCCACAAGCTGTTGGGCGAGAGGATTAATAATATTCATCTCTACCTCTTCTGTGATATCTGCATTGATGAACCAGATATGCAGTTTTCGACAGATAAATCTTGCAACCTCTGTTTGCTGAAAAATAATATCGATTACGGTTTTATATTCTTCTTCTCCATCGTTATTAATTATCACGTTATTTAGTCGTGAAGATAACTGCTTAGGATCTGTGTCATGTCGGTTTTCTACAAACGTACTTATGACTTCGCCTGTTTCTAGTGTATTACTTCTCCATCCTGTTAAGGCTCTCGCTATTTCTTGTACGTCCTGTTCTGTATAATTTGTATAATCCCCAGATCCGAGATCGGGACCTCTTCCTATGGTAAAAAGTTCTAGTAATTCACGAGCGTAATTTTCGTTAGGCGATTGTCGAGAATTTTGATGTCCATTTAAGAACCTGAGCATCTGTGGATCTATAGTTATCTCTTGGATCATGGTTTTAAAATTCCCAAGAGCATTATCCATAAGCGTACTTACGTGAGCATACCCAAAAGCCGGATTACTTACATCATTAATAGCAAGATGTTCGTGCCAGAATAATACCATTTTGGAGAATATGGACAATTGATTAGACTCCATAATTCCCATAGTCCATGCTCTTAATGATCGACGACGAGCATTATTTATAGCAGGTGTTCCAGGTAAAGAGGTATTTATCCATGTTTCTCCGATTCCCGCATTAGGATCATTTCCAAAATCATAGTATACTGGAGGAGGCGGTGTGGTAATCGGTGTAAACAACTTATCGATAGTCAAGGCTAATCCATCATTTACAGCAGTATCCATCATTGACTTGGATGGACCGAATGTAGTCCGTCTTAAAAGATGAGCAGCGAGGTTAAAATTCCAAGGACCGCTGTATGGGGTAAGTGTAGTCATAGGCAAGTTGTTTTTTGACAATCAGGGTAACACATAGATGTAGAAAGATAGTTATTTTTTATAGGACTCTTATTTTATCAATTGGTTTAAGTGTAAAAAAAGATTTACAATAAAAACCTTTAAAAGGTGAGCAAAATCTCCAGTTTATATAATTATTTTCCCTATCTTCT
>CALLXF010000089.1 GCA_938015805.1 uncultured Saprospiraceae bacterium
TAATAATGGCATTTTTACATTAATATTTCCAGAATTAGATGAGTCTGAGATTAATAAAATCCAATTTACAGGTATACAAAAGCATAGTCTGCAAGAGTGTATTGCTCATGGTGTTGCTTGTATTTCTCATGGATTATCGCGAGAGGAGTTAGGGCCTCCTTTAGAAAAATTAGATCGTAAACTGGGCATCCAGCCGGTGGTAAATAGCGATCAGATCAGAGCCACGATTATCCATGTTGATCATTTTGAAAATGTGATCGTAAATCTGAGGAAAGAGCAATTTGATCAAATCAGAAATGAAAGGTCCTTTGCATTGTATTATAAACACCATGATCCTATCACCGTTGTAAGTACATCTTATAGTGACGTAACACATGGCGAGGTACTATGTCTTTTTAACGCTACAGGCTATTTAGAAATCGCTATAAATATGGGCAAAGCTAGTTCTCTTTTAAGCCTATTTAAAAATGAAACCATACAGATCAACTTCTTATGATTACACGCATAGTAAAGATGGAATTTAGGGCAGAAGCTATCGATGATTTTCTCGCAATGTTTGAGAAAAAAAAGCAATTTATCATAGCGAGACCGGGATGCATCGATTTAGAAATGCTACAGCAAAAGGATAATCCGTCGGTTATCTTTACATATAGTCACTGGGAGTCGGAAGAAGATCTTAATGCCTATAGAGGGACACCTTTATTTGGGGAAGTATGGAAAGAGACTAAATCTTATTTTTCTGATCGTGCTGAGGCGTGGACATTAGATTCTATACATAAACTGACCTCAGAATAGGCAGTCTAAATCATCACAGTGCAATCTATAAAGACGGAACGTTATACTATATTTTTTCAAGACTGGGGTCAGTTAAATCTGGCTTACGCCAATGGGAAATATAGTAAAGTAATTATACTCGTAGACGAGAATACAGAGCGGGACTGTCTTCCTATTCTTAAAGAAAATGTAAATTTTAATTTTGATAGGATAAGCATTAGTTCTGGGGAGGATTACAAAAGTATCACGACACTCTCAGAAATCTGGTCGTCTTTACTCTCATTAAAAGCGGACCGTAGATCATTGCTTATAAATCTTGGAGGAGGCGTTATCGGTGATATAGGTGGTTTTGCAGCTTCCACTTTTATGAGAGGTATGACTTTTATAAATATTCCTACCACGTTACTATCTATGGTCGATGCATCCATAGGTGGAAAGCTGGGTATTGATTTTAATGGTGTAAAAAACCTGATCGGTCTATTTAATGATCCCATAGCGATTTTTATATTCCCTCAATTTTTAAAAACCTTACCAAAAAGAGAACTGGACTCCGGAAAGGCAGAAATGTATAAACATGGACTGATAGCAGATCGAGAATACTGGCAAAGTATGATCGCTTTAAGTCCAGATCACCAGGACTGGACGGAGCTAATTTATAAATCTGTTCAGATAAAAAAGAGGGTGGTATCTGCTGATCCTACCGAACAGGGTCAGCGTAAAATTTTAAATTTTGGACATACGATTGGTCATGCTCTAGAGAGTTTAAATCTTAACTCGGTGGCTCATCTACTCCATGGAGAGGCAATCACTTTAGGTATGATAGCAGAGTCTTATCTGAGTTATAAAAAAGGGATGATTTCTATTATACAGTTTGAAGAGATCATTAGAGGAATTGATAAAAAGTATGTTTTCCCACAAGGTGTAATCTTAGATATAGATCAGATTATGACTTACTGTGTAAAGGACAAAAAGAATCAAGGCCAAAATATCTTAGCAAGTCTATTGGACAGCGTCGGGAGTTGTACTTTTAATGTAGAAATAGTAAAAAGTGAGATTGCAGAGGCTTTAGAATTTATTCAACAGTATTTAAAAAAGTAGATTTTACTTTCAAATTTCAGTTTCCAAGTTCCGAATTTTATTCTGTCCCATTTACACCTTCTGTCCCATTTACACCTTCTCTCATTACCCATTAATCAATCCGATATAAGTTTTTAGTTCGTTCCACAGGCTGCCTAGTTTAACTTCTGATAGCTGTATCCCTTCTCGCAATTCGATTTCCACTAATACTGATGGGATGTTTTGCTTTTTTATTTTCTGCAAAAACTCGAGATCAAAAAGAAATCCATTGGTTTTAGTTGATAAGAAGATAGGCAAGAGTTCTTTTTTAATTGCTTTTAGTCCCGCCTGAGTATCTTTAGTCGGTAATGACATGCAGATACTATTCATGATCTTGAGGATATTAGAAATTAGTTTTCTCTTTAGAGGAATTTTAGAAAAGTAGGATTTTGGACGGATGCCTATTGCCATTTTTGCATTGCTCTTTAAGGCATCGATTATCGCTATCATACTATCTATAGTGTATGGAAAATCGGTATCTGTATAAAGAACGATATCTCCATTGGCGACAGCCATACCATTTCTTAATGCCGCTCCTTTTCCTTTATTTGGTTTTTGTAAAATGAGCCTTGCACTAGGAAACTGACTGGCTATTTTTTTTATACTAGTGATATCAGTCTGACTTCCATCATCGATCATAATAAGCTCTATGTCATCATTGACACGGTCTAATAAAGCCGTAAAACGTTCCGATATAATCGACGCGATCTGTGGAGTAGGATTATATATAGGGATGATGATACTGCAATACATAATAACTCAATCTACATAAAAAAGGGCTTGAGAAATCCTATCGGTTAAAATTCTTTTCTCTGACGGGATCCAGAAATGAGTTGGGGATTCTAAAATTTCTTTTGCAAGGAGTAAAGATTTGATTTCTTGATTAAAATAATCTTGATACTTTTTATCGAATACCTTCAATGAAGTTTTAGACAGTCCATTAATTAATCTGAGCTGGGTCATTATAAATTCATTGTAACGATCTCTTTCTGATAAAACCTCCTCTGTGCTTGGAATTTTGTTTTGGGATAATGCTTTTAAGTACTGTGTATTATTATTAAGATTCCAGTATCGCTTCCCATCATAATAAGAATGACTACTCGGACCGATACCTAAATATTCGCTTCCGTTCCAATAGGAGGAATTATGTTTTGAGTGACCTCCTTCTTGTGCATAATTAGATATTTCATATTGGCGAAAGCCAGCCTCAGTTAATATTTGTTGCGTCATTAAAAACTGCTCTTCAAATGTTTTATCATTTAGCTTAGGATATTTTCCAGTTTTAATAAAATGCTCCCATGCTGTTTTGGGTTCGACCGTAAGACCATAAATACTAATATGAGGAATTTTAAAATTAAGCATCATTTTTAGATTGTTCTTCCATCGATCTAATGACATAGTATGAGTTCCGAAAATCAAGTCAGCCGATATATTGTTAAATCCGATATCCTGAGCTTTAGAGATCACTGACTTGGAATCTTTTGCATCATGAGCTCTATTCATCGCTTTAAGATCTTCATTATAAAATGACTGTATACCGATACTTAATCGATTGATAGGGGTTTCTTTTTTTAAGCTATAGAGATAAGAAAAATTGAGATCATCTGGATTTGCCTCTATCGTTATTTCTACATTTGTATAGACATTAAAGCATTTGTAAATTTGATTAAAAATGCGGTTAAGCTCTGTAGCATTTAGCAAACTTGGTGTTCCTCCTCCTAGATAAATAGTAGAAATCTGATCATTTTTTGCAAACGATTGTTGCAATTCGATTTCTTTACAAATACTGGTAATTATAGAATCCTTTAGCTTTAACGATGTGGAAAAATGAAAATCACAGTAATGACATGCTTGTTTACAAAAAGGAATATGTAGATAGATACCTGCCAATAGCGTAATTTCGTTTGAGATAAAGCAATGATACAAAGGCTAAGATACATTTTACTAATTTCCATTCTGCTATTTGCGGAAGATGCTATGACCCAACGTCATTATGAGCTGCGTATGGAAGTGTCAGATGCTCCAGATATCTTAATAAAAGTAGAAGATTCTATGGCTGTTTATCGCTATCTCGATTCTTTACAAAGAGCAGATTTTGTTTCTGGTTATCTTGCGAGTGCAGTAGATAAAATTTCTTTTCAGGATTCTACAGTTGATGTAAGTTACTATCGTGGTGATGTTTTTAAGTTTGGAAAAATCAGATTTGAGGAGGTCTCATGGTTATCAGGATTCCTTACTCAGAAAGTAAAAAATCTTGAAGGAACCTTATTAAAGCCGGCTCAGCTTACAAAACTGAGCGATCAGATTATAATAGATTTAGAAAATGCAGGATATCCTTTTGCGAGTGTACAGCTCGATAGTACAGCGATTACTGAAGGTATTATAGAAGGTCGTTTTAAGATCGATCGCTCTACCTTTATCACGATGGATGCCATCCAAAATAATGGTAATTTAAAAATCAGTAATGGATATTTACAGCGTTATCTCGACATACGGCCCGGTGATACTTATGACCGTCGTTTGATTAACAGTTTAAAGCGTAAGCTGAGTGAATTGGCTTTCGCCAAATCTAAATCTGATCCTAAAATATCTTTTGTAAATGATAAGGCAAAAATTCTTTTAGACTTAGATAAGCATCGTTCTAGTCATTTTGATTTTATCATCGGATTATTGCAAAATCAGACTTCAGAAGGACAGAAGTATACGATCACGGGAGACTTTACGGCAGAGATGCTTAATAAACTCGGTTATGGTGAGCGGTTTTATCTGCAATTCCAGCGATTGCGTCCAGAGAACCAGACCTTAGAAATTGCTTTTGATTATCCATTTATTTTGGATACCCCTTTTGGGACACAGCTGAGTTTTAATCTATTTAGAAATATGGATCAGTGGATCGATACAGATCTCGAGCTAGGAGCACAGTATTATTTGCAGGGACGTGATTACGTAAACTTAAGCTGGGTCAGGAAGGGTAGTAATCTGCTGAGTATCGATACGGCTTTAGTAAAAGCATCAGGTCGTCTGCCTGCTAGACTGGATTATTCTTACAATGGATTAGGGATGGGCATTTATCTGGAACGACTCAATTATAGATTTAATCCGAGTAGCGGATATGAGATAAATTTAAAAGTGGATGCAGGTTTTAAAAAAATCATTAAAAATAATACTATACTAGCACTGAGTGATGATGATGTTGATTTTGATATGATTTATGATGAGCTCGAGCTTAATACCTATCAGGTAGGGATGCATTTTAAAGGATCATACTTTCAGCCGCTTACACGAAATATTACAATACGTACTGGAGTCAATGCGGGCTACCAATATAATCAACAACAGTTGTTAGAAAATGAGTTTTATCGTATCGGGGGTAATAAATTGCTTAGAGGATTTGATGAGCAAAGTATACTGAGTACCTTTTATTCTGTGATGACTGCAGAGCTCCGTTTTATACTCGCACAGCAAGATAATAACTTTACATTGTCGCTTCCATTTATAGATTATGGAGTGGAATATAATCCATTACGAGAAGCAGAAGAAGAGGGCACGGGATGGGATCGACCGATCGGTGTAGGTATCGGGATGAATTTCCAGACAGGAGCAGGAATATTTAGTTTTGCACTGGCGGCTGGTAAGCGACTCAATAATCCATTTGATTTTAGCAATTTAAAGATTCACTTTGGGTATGTCAATTTGTTTTGATAAGCTGCATTATTCGAGATTATTAGGTAAATTCGTTGCCATTCTTAGGAGATAATACATGTCAGATCTTAAAACTAAAATAAAAGCCTTCCCGTCTAAAGTAATGGCTTTTTTTAATGACCCTACCCAACGTAGATGGCTCAGATGGCTGCTTTATGGATTATGGGTATTTGCGATTTTAGGGTTTCTAGGGTTTGCTCTATTAATGTACTCAATCAATAAAAAAGATATTCCGACATTTACTCAGTTAGAAAACCCATCTTATGATTTAGCCTCTATTGTGCTTGACGCCAATGAGGTAGAATTTGGAAAATACTATATTGAGAATCGAAACGAACTGCGTTTTGAGGAATTATCGCCTAAAGTGGTTAATGCTTTAATGGCTACCGAGGATGATCGTTTTTATAAACACTCAGGAGTGGATGTAAGGGCTTTATTTAGAGTTGCGGTAAAGACCATTTTACTTGGTGATGATGACTCAGGAGGAGGAAGTACCATATCTCAACAATTAGCAAAATTATTATATCGTCGTTCGCCTAATCGGGGATCGGCTCTTTCTAGGGCGATCGGACTTGTAAAGGTTAAACTAAAAGAATGGATCACTGCCGTAAAACTAGAAAAGAGCTATACAAAGCAGGAAATCCTAGCTATGTATCTCAATAAATTTGAATTTATAAATGGTGCTCACGGTATACAAGCCGCTTCGGAAACATACTACAGTAAGGATCAGTCGGATCTAGAAGATCATGAGGTAGCGACACTTATCGGGATGCTTAAAAATCCATCTTTGTATAATCCTAAGCGATTTCCAGAAAAGGCAAAGAATCGTCGTAACGTCGTACTTAATTTAATGCATGGAAAAAATCTGATCGATGATGAGGCCTTGGATACATTAGTTACAAAGGAGATAGATATGACCTCCTTTAAAAGAGAAACTCAGAGTGAGGGCTACGCTCCATACTTTAGATCAGAGCTTACTAAGTGGTTGCGTAATGTTTTTAAAAAGGAAGACATAAAAAAAGTAGATGGTACAGACTATGACATTTATAGGGATGGTTTAAAAATATATACAACTATTGATCTAAATTATCAGAAGCATGCGGAGAAGGCGGTGGTAGATCACATGGAGTGGAATCAGGAAAAATACTTTAGAGTATGGAAGAATAAGAATCCATGGACTTTTGAGGCTGATTCTTTGCAGTTAGAAATAAGAAAGGATATTTTAGAAAGAAGAGTAAAAGCATCTGATAGGTATTTAAATCTTAGAAATAATTATCTCGGAAAGACGATTGCTAAAATAAGAGAGCGATATGCCGATCTTCCATTATCTGATAATGTCATTAAGGCACTGATAAAAATTGATGAGAATAAATCAAATTATAAGGCTGCAATAGCAAGTGGCAAATTAAAAGAAAAATATATAGGTGATTATAAATCATTACTGAGTAAAAAAGGATGGAATAGCTTAACCAGTGACTGGTATGATTTGCTTTCTGCCTACGAAGTGGAGTTTACAAAGACAAAGTTTCCAATGATGATTTTTGATTATGGAGAGGGTAATGAGAAAGAAGTAGAAATGACTCCTCTAGATTCTGTAAAATATCACAATCAGCATATGCAAGCAGGGATGCTAGCGGTGGAACCACAAACGGGATATATAAAAGCATGGGTAGGAGGTATAAATCACAAGTACTTTAAATATGATCATGTAAACTCTCGTAGACAAGTAGGATCGACTATAAAACCTTTTGTGTATGCGACGGCGATATCTCTACAAGGAATTTCTCCTTGTCAGCAGTTTGAGGATATACAATATTCAATAGCACCAGGTGATGCTGGATTTTATGTAGATGAACAATGGTCCCCTGCTAATGCGGATGAAAATTTTACAGGTAATTTATACAACCTTTTCCAAGGGTTACTGTACTCTAAAAATTCCATTACCGTAAAACTGGTAAAGGAAATGGGAAATGTGGAAGTCATCAGAGAGCTCCTAAATAACGCAGGCATTAGTAATACAGATCGGTATCCTAATGGAAGGTTAGTAGTCCCTAAAGTACCGTCTATATGCCTAGGAGCAATGGATCTTACCTTGCATGAGATGACAGGAGCTTACACTACATTTGCTAATAACGGTACTTATACAGAGCCTATTTTTATCCAGCGAATAGAAGATAAAAATGGAAAAGTTATATATACAGGAATCCCAGATCGCAAGCCTGCACTTAATCCCGTTTACAATGCAGTGATGCTAGAAATGCTAAAAAATAATGTCAATAGTGGATTTAAGTTAGGTATAAAATCTACGGCAGGAGGTAAAACCGGAACGACTAATGACTATTGTGATGGATGGTTTATGGGAGTAACACCAGAACTAGTCGTAGGTACATGGGTCGGTGGAGATGATAAATGGATTAGATTTTTGACACTAGATGATGGGCAAGGTTATGTAATGGCCAGACCGATTTTTTCTGATTTTATATCCGCACTGGAAAAAGATACATTAGCAGCTTTTAATCCTAAGGCACAGTTTCCAGGACCGCCACAAGGATTTTATGAACTGATAGACTGTGATCGATATAAACAAATAAAACCAGAAGAAGAACGTAGTCAGACGCTTAACGAGAAAGCTAAGTTGGACGAATTTGAAGAAGACGAGTTTGACGAGTTTGAGCAAGAGATGGAAGAAATGGAACTGGAGATGCAAGAGGAATTAGAAGGAGAGATGGAAGAAGAAATGGGAGAGCTAGAAGAGGAGCTGGAAGAGATGGGTGAGCTAGAAGAAATACCTAAGCCAGAAGAAAAGGAAAAAGACAAAAAGCCAGGAGGAGGTTTTTAATGTAAACTCATCCTTAAGTAGCCATGCTTACATAACTACTACATAATTTACTCTAATTTTATATTCTTTTATACCGTTGTGAAATGACGGTTATACATATCAGTCCATAAATAAATGACAGCACATACTGCCAGTGCCATAAATGCATATACCGTTCTAGTTCTAGGAATGATCGGAATAAAAATGAGCTTTGATAAAGAAGTAATGGATTTTGTTCCAGTTATGCTATCTGTTTTTTTATTGATCTTAAATAACAGCATAAAATATTTTAATCGTACACCAGCTTACGTAGCCTACGGGATTACCTTATTATTGATTTATTTTCTCTCTAAAGAGTTAGTTTCTATCTGGAATACAGATGAGGTTTTTTGTAAAGTTAGACTGGCCGTGATGTTAGTAAGTTCTTTGCCGCCGCTTTACTTTTTGATTGTTTTATACAAAGAGAAAGCAAGAGTCCGTGCTAAGGCAAAGAGATATTAATTATTAGAATCGTCAAACTATTAATCTTATAAACTAGTAATGAGAAATAGTCGATACACTATAAATTTTTCCGACTTGATGCCTTAAGCAATTACATTTTTAAACCTTACGATTAATACTTAAAACCATCCTGCTCCCAATCCTCTAAATGGCCAAGGAATTCCTGCTAATATTAAGAGTAGGGCAATCGAATAAAATATACTTATAGCTTTATGTTTTCCGGCAACGGAGTCTGCTCTTTTAGATCTAGAATATCCGATAGTAATCAGTATAATCGCTAGCAGCATTAAGGTGGCGTGCTCCATCGTGTAAAATCTAGTTACTGCATTTTTCATCGTATCAGAAGTAAACTGTACCATCGGACTTATAAAGTAAAGTACAGCTCCTAATAATACCTGGATATGCGTAAAAATCATCGTAAAGAGGTAGGACTTTTTATCGCTGTCTGTAAATTCAGACTTATTTCTTTTAGTAAAACTGCCAATGATAGAAACGATAAGTAGGATCAGTATGATCCATCTGATTCCAGAATGGGCATGTTGTAACATAGTATACATAGCGTATGATTTAGATCTATTTAATTATTGTTTTACGATTTTCTTAATTCCTCTGTAAGTTGGCGAAATTACTTCTAAAATATATAATCCTTTAGGAAGTTGTTCGACAGATATTCGCGTAAGCGTATGATTTATTTTTTGCTCTATTACAGCATGCCCATTATAGTCTAGGAGGATTACTTTTGTATGCTGTAGACTGAGGGTTTTATCTAAATTGATTTCTAGGATATCGTTTGCTGGATTTGGAGAAAGTTCTATTTTCTCGGAGTCGATTAGTTGGGTAGTACTAGTAGTAATTCCTCTCAATAAAAATAAAATCGTAAGAGCCTCTTGCACTGCAGGGGTAACACACTCTGTATGATTTAGATCGGAGCCGATACTCCATTTTTCTATTTTAACCCCACCGTTATTTTTCATAACTTCTTCTGCTAAGATTGTATTCTGGAAGCTTACTTGATCATCACCTTCACAATAATACATCCTTAGCCATGCCTCAGGACTCCAGTCATAAACATCATTATCCGCAAGTGCCATAGATAGAGGATGGTCAGGGTCATTAAATAAAGCATCTACGATATCATCTCTTAGCATAAATTTAGGAATAGAGCTGCCATGATTAGCCACAAGTATATTTATGAGTCTCTGATTTAACTGTAAAAGATCGATAGAGCCATTTCTAAATTCCACAATATCTGAGATATAATCTGCTTTAAAAATATCCTCTAATTCTATGTCCTGCAGTAAATCCGGATAAGCTGTTTTATAAGAAAGGGCCACATTAGGAAGATAAGCCACAAAAAAGTATTCGTTATCACCTAGTGAAAATTCGATCATTTTTTCCGAAATACTATAAGGTCCAGACATGGGTAAATTCATGATGATGTCAAATTCGCCAGCATTATTTTGTTCCAGTTCTCTATGTAAAGCCATTGCTGCGTGTCCACCTTGAGAATACCCAGTAATAAATGTTCGTCCATTTAGATATCTGTTAAACTGAGAAGTGATAGAAGATCTTACTGCTCTCATCATATCCCTTCCAGCAGAGGCTTCTGTTTTTGCGTGAACATAAGGATGGAATCCTCGAGCTTCGTTCATTCCCAGATAATCGGGTGCAACTGTCACAAATCCAAAACTAGCATATGTTTCTGCAAGTTGTACATCGGCCGCAGCTAGATTAGACATACCCTGATTCCGATCTGCTACCGTTCCATGCATATATGTCAGCATAGGAAACTGCTTAAATCCATCCTTAGGAAGGATCAAAAGTCCAGAGGCAGTATCTTGAACTTCATTTACATCAGGGGTAGTATAGGTAATCTTATAATACTCTATATCATACTCTGCGGGGACACCCTGATCGATAAAGAATTGTTTTGACTCTTCCTTTAGAAATTCGAAGCTAACTAAATCCTGAGCTTGTACATTTAGAGAAGTCATTAAAATAATCAGGCAATAGCTTAAAAAGGGATATCTTAACATGGTATAAGGTTTACATTAACGATTTTAGAAATTGAAAGTTATTAATATAATTTTAATGATATGGTAGAATATCTATTTTTGCCACTCTTTTAAGAAGAATGACTACATGATAAATAGAATTCTAGGTTTTTTTGTTCTCTGCTTTTATTTTATTTCCTGTGTCCCAGGATTTGAAAAAGATTTTGACGGAGTATCTATAGATTTATCTAACAAGGAATATCGAGAAGCTTTTAGATTGCAAGATGAGCAGAATATAGATAGTCTATACACGTTATTGCGATCAGAAGATCCGACAAAGGCCTACATCGCAGGTCTAGCTTTTGCTTCCATTCAGGAAAAAAGATCCATAGATTCAGTTGCTGCTCAGCTGAGTAATGTTTATCCAAAAGTACGCAGCATTGCGGCTTATGCTCTCGGTCAGATCGGTGCAGAAGCAGGAGAAGATTTTCTTATCGACGCTTTTAAAAACAAGGACACGTTAGATATTAATAATGTAGTTAATTCTCGAATTTTAGAGGCAGTAGGTAAATGTGGGGGAGAGAATATGTTGAGTGCTTTATCCACTATCTCTACATATAGGAATACGGATACGCTCTTATTACTCGGTCAAGTAAGAGGCATTTATCGATATGGTGTACGAGGGATGACTAATCCTGCTGGTACAAAGCGGATGGTGGATATAGTTACGGATAATACTTACCCATCAGAGGTGAGGATGATGGCTGCACACTATCTAGCTAGAGTTCAAAAAATCGATATCAATGAATATAAATTTAGATTAGTAAAGTTTTTTACTTCTGATCCAGATCCACATATACGGATGGCGATTGCTGGTGCTCTAGGAAAAGTATCTGACGGAGAGATTCATTCTTATTTATTAAATCAGCTTACTATAGAAAAGGATTATAGAGTTATTGTTTCTATATTAAAATCATTAGGCAATTATCCTTACATCCGATCTGTCGAGCCCATCATTACTTTACTCTCTCATAAAAATCGACATGTAGCTGAGGCTTCCGCCCAATTTTTAATCGATAATGGAAATGGGTCAGATGCTACTTTTTATAGATCATTAATAAATGATTCTCTGTATTACAGTGTAAATGCAAAATTATACGAATCAGTTTTGGTAAACTTACCTGCTTATTTTACAAATACTCGTAAAAAGCTAAGGGAGGAGATTTTGGCTAAAGCCAATGATTCTATTTCAGTAGCAGAGAAAGTAGGATTGATACGTACATTGGCGCACGAGCCTCGATCTTATGTAGATTTAAAAGAACTTGCTACTAATTCGGAGGACAAAGCAATTGCTACAGCAAGTATGGAAGCATTGAGTGGATTACTTGTAAGTCCTCATTTTATAAAGACTTTTAAAGGAAAACATCTTTTTAAACGTAAGGAAATAGCAGATATCTTAATCGATATATTTAAAAAAGGAGATGCAGGTATGTCTGCTGTTGCTGCTGATATGATCATCGATCCAGAGACACAGCTAAAGGATATAATCACCGAGGTCAGCTATCTTATAGAAGCAAGGAATAAATTACAGCTGCCTAGAGAAATAGAAACCTATAATAAGATACAGGAAGCGATCAGTATTTTAAAGGGAGAAAAATTTATTCCCAAAAAAGTAAATTTTAATAACCCGATAGAGTGGTCTAGATTAGAAGGACTTAGTGATACCAGTATTTTTGTAATTCAGACTAATAAAGGTAGTATCAGTTTTAAACCCTACACAAAAGATACTCCTGGAACAGTGGCTAATTTTGTTAAGTTAGCAGAAAGTGATTTTTATGATGAAAAATCTTTCCATAGGGTCGTTTCTAATTTTGTCGTACAGGGAGGATGTCCTAGAGGGGATGGATATGGAAGTCTAGATTATACGATTCGTTCAGAATTTGCTCCATTATATTATAATGACGCTGGATATTTAGGTATGGCATCAGCTGGTCCTCACACAGAGGGAGTTCAGTTTTTTATTACTCATTCTCCGACTCCTCATTTAGATGGACGATATACTATTTTTGGGAAAGTAACGGATGGTATGGATGTCGTACACAATATTTTCCCAGGTGATAAAATAACTAACGTAATAATAAAAAAATAAAATGCAGAAAACATCACTCTACCAAAAACACGTAGATCTCGGAGCAAAGATGGTTCCTTTTGCCGGTTTTGAAATGCCAGTCTATTACTCTAATATCAGAGAGGAACATTTAGCAGTTAGGAATGGTGCAGGGATGTTTGACGTAAGTCATATGGGGGAATTTATCCTAAAAGGAAAAGGGGCTTTAGATCTAGTCCAGGCGATCAGTTCTAATGATGCGAGTGTTATGAAGATAGGAGATGCTCAGTATACATGTATACCTAATGATGACGGAGGGATCGTCGACGATATGATTGTATATAGGTTAGATGAAGATAAATGTAGTGACGGGGAGAAAGCTTTTATGCTAGTGGTAAACGCCTCTAACATAAAAAAGGACTGGGACTGGATATCGAGTAAAAATACTTTTGAGTGTACGATGACTGATATTTCTGATCACTCAGGACTTCTTGCTGTTCAGGGACCTCAGGCTGTTAGATTATTACAAACTTTGACGCAAGTCGATCTGACTAATGTTGCGTTTTATAAATTTACCAAAGGGACTATTGCAGGTATAGAAAATGTGCTGATATCTGGAACAGGTTACACAGGGTCAGGTGGTTTAGAGTTATACGTACATAATTCTAACCTCGAAAAATTATGGGATGCTATCATCGCCATCGATGGGATCACACCTGTCGGGTTAGGGGCGAGAGATACATTACGTTTAGAGATGGGTTACTGTCTTTATGGAAATGATATCGATGATACAACATCACCTATCGAGGCTGGACTATCTTGGATTACAAAATTAAAAAAGACTGCAGATTTTAGTTCTAAGTCTATATTTAAAGCACAAAAGAAAAGAGGATATCAGCAAAAATTAGTAGGTTTTAAAGTTGATGATCGTAGAGTACCTAGACAAGGTTACCCGATTTTTGATGAGGATATGAATCTTATCGGCAAGGTTACATCGGGTACATCATCTCCATCCTTAGAAGTTCCGATCGGGATGGGATACGTAAATAAAGCGCTTGCAAAATCTGGTTCTAAAATAAAAATACAAGCAGGCAAAAAAGTCCTGAAGGCAGAAGTTTGTAAAACACCTTTTGTAAACACCGATTCTTAGTTTAAACAAAAAGGCATTAATTACTATTTATATTTTAGTAAATAAAACAAATGCAACTTACTGAGGGTAAGCAGAAATTTATAAGTTCGTGGGGAGACCTTGCTACGGAGTGGGGAATCACCAAGACTATGGGTCAAATCCACGCTTTACTAATGCTTTCTTCTAAGGCTATGAATGCCGATATGATCATGCATGAGTTACAGATTTCTCGAGGTAATGCAAACATGAACATAAGAGCTCTCCTAGAATGGGAATTGTTACAAAAAAAATCAGTTATAGGAGATCGTAAAGATTACTTTGTAGCGGAGAAAGACTTCTGGATCATATTTAAAAAAATAGTAGAGCACCGTAAGAAAAAGGAATTAGATCCACTGATTACATTGCTGGAAGAGATTTCCGAAGTAGGTCCTCACTGTAATGAGTCCAAAGAGTTTTGCAAGGTCGTAAAGGAATTAAAACTTTTTTCTTCTAAAGCAGATAGTGCCTTAGAGAATGTCATGAATTCCAAAGCAAACTGGCTTATAGGATCTTATTTTAAAATGATGAGATAAATACTTCTGGTCCTTATAATTGCATAATCCGAGTTAAATTTATTTTTTGGCATTTTTTTAGTCATATTAGGGTCGTAATATATAGAAGACTAGAACTAACCGACTGATGAAAATTTATCCATTCCAAGCGATTTATCCAGAATTAGAATTGATTACCTCAGTAGATTCTTTTTTTAAATCTGTAAAACATCAGTTTGAAAAATATAGGAAAACAGGTTTTTTTAAAAGAGCGGCTCAGGAGGCCTTTTATATTCATGAGATAACAAAATTTGGTCGTGTATATAGGGGTGTAATTGCTACCTCTGATATCCAAGATTTTTTAACTAATAAAATATTAGTTCACGAAAACACCCTTGCCGCAAAACAGCAAACGATGATGGAACTACTCCTAGATCGTAAGGCGATGATAAAACCTATTTTAGTCGGCTATGATAATCATACCAAAATAGATCAATATCTAGATCAGTACGTTAAAAATAATAAGCCAGTAGTAGTTGGAGAATTTGAAGATTCTAATGAACAACATAGATTTTTTGAGATGGCAGACGGTGATGAAATACTAAAGCTGACTAATCTTTTTAATGGAGTAAAAAAATCCTATATCGCAGATGGACATCATCGGAGATCTACGATTTTACATCTATATAAATCAAAAAAATTTAGGAGTGATAACGGAGTAAGACAGTCTTTACTTACGGCATTATTTCCATTTAGCGATTTAGAGATATATGACTTTAATCGTGTGGCAACAGTTTTTGATGTGATATCTCGAAATGAGTTGCTGGTCAGATTATCAAAAGTATGTAAACTTAAAATATTAAAACAGCCTCGTAAGCCTAAATCGAAATTTGAGATTACTATGTTTTTTGATGGGGAATGGTTTTCCTTAAAGTGGAAGAAAAAAGTATTACAAACTTGTAAAAAAAATAAAGTAACACTAGATGCAGATTTGCTCAATCAGTATGTTTTTAGAGATATCTTAGCTATAGAGGATGTAAAAATATCTGATCGTATAAAATATCATGAAGGTGTAAATGGTATTGATAATGTAATCAATGCCGTAAATAATGATCCTAAAAAAGTGGCATTTTGTGTTTACCCAGTGACCATTGATGAACTCAAAAAAGTAGCTGATAACAAACTGGATCTACCTCCTAAGAGTACATGGTTTGAACCTAGGATAAAGAACGGTATGATTTCCGAAGATTTTTAAACCTTAGATTTAAGTACGACCAATATGAAAAAAATTACAGCTGATATTATATATCCAGTTTCTGCTGATCCCATTCCTAATGGAGTCGTAATAGTAAATGACGATGGAACAATAAAAGCAATAGGTACGAGCAGTGATTATGCTACTGAGGATGCAGATCATTATAAGGGTGCCATAATTCCAGGTTTTATAAATACGCACTGTCACCTCGAGCTATCACATTTAAAAGCAAAAGTGCCTACTGGGACTGGTTTAATTCCTTTTATAACTAGTGTCGTAACACAACGCGATTTTCCGGAGCATGTCATCATGCAATCTATAGAAAATGCCGATGTAGAAATGTGGAAAAATGGGATCAATGCTGTAGGTGATATCTCTAATAAGGGAGATACCGCCGCGACTAAATCATCCAGTAAAATCGATTACTACACTTTTGTAGAGATGTTTGATTTTATACAAGATCATTTACTACAACCGACTATAGAACAGTATAAATCTGTTTATGATTTACAAGTAGATAACAAATATAACTGTAAATCCTACGTGCCTCATGCTCCTTATTCAGTAAGTCCTAAGTTGTTCCAGTTTATAAATGAAAACAATGCTGCAGGTAATACTGTAAGTATCCATAATCAAGAAACACCACAAGAGAATCAAATGTTTGAGAAAGGAACTGGTGACTTCTTTGAATTTTATAAAGGCTTCGGGATGTCTCTAGATCATTTTAAAGCAATCGAGAAGTCAGCTATTTTTTATGCTATGCGACATATGGATCCGTTGCAGAAAACCCTTTTTGTACATAATACCATGACAACAGCAGCAGATATAGAAGCTGCTAATATGTGGAGTGATAAAGTATTCTGGGCTACTTGTGCTAATGCTAATTTATATATAGAAAATCGACTGCCAGATTATAAAACTTTTATAGAAGCTGATGCAAAAGTGACCATTGGTACTGATAGTCTTACATCTAATTGGCAACTGAGTATTTTAGAAGAAATGAAAACCATAGAAAAGTATAATAGCTATATCTCGTTTGACACATTGCTAAGATGGGCTACGCTAAATGGTGCAGAAGCATTGTCCTATGATGATCGATTAGGTAGTCTAGAGGTAGGAAAATCACCAGGAGTGCTTCATTTAGATACAGATGTAAAGGAAGGAATAGTTGATTTACAAGGGGCTGCTGTTAAAAGAATTTTCTAGATAATTCAATTAGGATTTTGTTTCTAAGTTTTTAAAAAACAAAGACACTATCTACTCAAAGAAGTAATTAAAAACCCATTCTATTCCTGCCATAACTGCGATAAGAATAACTGCAGTGATGACTATAGTTTTTAAAGGTATCCTAAACTCTTTGGGATCTCTTGGTTGCATTATTTTGATAACTAGAAGATGATAAATTTTCCATTTTCGTAGACCTTTTCTCCATCGGCATAGATGATTCCTCCATCTTTCATATCAGTGATCATATCCCAATGCACCGCAGATTTATTTTTTCCACCAGTCTGATGGTATGATTGTCCTACTGCCATATGTATGGTTCCTCCGATTTTTTCGTCAAAGAGGATATTCTTTGTAGCTCTCTGGATATTATAGTTAGTACCTATGGCTACCTCTCCAAAAAATCTGGCTCCTTCTACCTCCATTACTTTATCTAATACTTCTTGCCCTTTTTCTGCAGTCCATTTTACCACCTTTCCATTCTCAACTGTGAGCCTGATATCCGCTACTTCTTGATGCATGTATATTGATGGATAATTAAAATGTACGATTCCATTAACACTGTCTTCTACTGGTCCGCTAAATACTTCGCCGGAAGGCATATTAGATTGACCATCAGAATTAATCCATGTCCGATCTTTTACAGAAAAAGTAATATCGGTTTCTTTACAGTGATACCTGATTTGATCTTTTGTATTAAGAAAATCAACAATTTGCTGTTGGTTTTTTCTAATTTTTAACCACTCAGCCTCTGGATTATCAGCATAAAGATGACAAGCATTAAAAACAAATTCTTGATACTCTTCCAGACTCATTCCAGCTTCTTGAGCAGACGCAAGTGTAGGATACTGACATAAAGAACGTTTCATTTCTTTATTACCTGTACGTCTAAAATAGGTTTCTGATAATTCTCTACCTGCCATCGAGGCGATATTCTTCTTGTCCCCGTTTACATTTTTCTCTTCTCTTAGATTAAATGGAGCTCGGATAACAAGGTACGCATCGAAGGTTTCAATAGCCATTTTCCTGAAAGGAGATATATGCTTAAGTTGCTCCTCTGAGGCCTCATTGTAAAATATCCTTCCTTTCTCTCTAAAGGACATATCGATCTCCACATGAGCACCTTTTTTTATGGCTTCTCTGTAAACTTCTCTTACTAGGGGTTCTGCTAGGGTAGTAGTACTCACAAAAAGTCGCTCCCCCTTTTTTATTTCTAAACAGTAATTTATTAGAAGTTGTGCATATTTTTTTAGGATCATTTTTTTATTCGGTTATCGATTTTTAAGGGTAACGGTACAAGGTTTTAAATATTTTTTCGATAATTCATATCTTATCTTCTCAATGTAAAATTCGAAACTTAAACTACCATTTGCAAATTTACATATTGTCAAATTTACGCTATGATTTACATTTACAATTGACTACCAGTATTTAGTCTGATATGGATACCGATGTTTATACTGATCTTCAATCATGGTTTTTAAACGAGATCTTAGTTCGGTAAAATTTTCTTTATCCTTTGCGGATATAAAAATATTATCATGCCCGTAAGTATTTTTTAAATTTTCTTGCAGTTCGGTAAGGATATTATCTGCTTCTTCTTTAGGTAGATATTCGTCAAAATTACGCTCTCTATAAAGATCTATTTTGTTGAATATCATCAACGTCGGTTTTTCAAGTGTGCCTAAGTCTTGCAATGTTCTATTTACTGTTTTTATCTGGTCTTCATGCTGAGGATGCGCAATATCTACTACGTGTAGGATGATATCGCTTTCTTTAGCTTCATCTAAAGTCGATTTAAAACTTTCTACTAAGTGATGAGGCAACTTACGTATAAATCCTACTGTGTCCGAAAGCAAAAAAGGCATCCTATCAAATACGACTTTACGTACGGTGGTGTCTAGGGTTGCAAACAATTTATCCTCCGCAAATACTTCAGACTTAGACAGGGCATTCATTAAAGTGGATTTACCCACATTTGTATATCCTACTAAGGCCACTCGTATGAGATCGCCTCTATTTTTTCGTTGGGTTTGTGCCTGCTGATCTATTTTTTCTAGTTTCTTTTTTAAGAGACTTATTTTATCACGTACGATACGTCTATCTGTTTCTATCTCCATTTCTCCTGGTCCTCTCATACCTATACCTCCACGCTGTCTCTCTAAGTGGGTCCATAGTCCTCTAAGCCTAGGAAGGAGATATTGCATCTGTGCAAGTTCTACCTGTGTCCTCGCCTGAGCAGTCTGGGCTCTATTAGCAAAGATGTCTAATATAAGCTGAGATCGATCTACGATTTTAACTTTTGTTTCTTCTTCTAGAATGCTGGTTTGTTTTCCAGTGAGATCATCATCAAAAATGATTAGGGAAACTTCCTCGTTTATTTCTATATACTCGATAATCTCTTCTAATTTTCCGCTACCGACAAAGGTTTTTACATGAGGGTGATCCAGTTTCTGCACAAAACGTTTTTTAGTTTTGGCTCCAGCTGTTTCCGCTAAAAATTCTAGTTCGTCTAGATACTCAGTTACTTGCTCGACAGACTGATCTTTACGCACCACACCTACTATGATCGCATGTTCTATTTCTCTTCTTAGTCCTGTAGATTTTTTACGTCCTATATCCCAGTTATCGCTCATATGTTATCTATAATATTTTATCTGTTCGTAATGAGAAGGTATACTAAATCGCATCGTTGCAGGTTGATTTATTTTTACATCTGATAAATTTATTTTGGCTTTGCTTTTTCCTATTTCTTCAGAATCTATAATAAACTCACGATCCATGGATAATAACTGGCCATCGACTTCTTTAAATTTTTCAAATCTACCCACGACTGATTCGTTTTTTTGATTGAAAATATCAAAGCCATCTAACTGTAAGGTATATGGATCGAGACGAAGGTAGGTAAGGAATCGATCAATCTCAGTCTGGCAGATTATTTCTTTTTGGTTTTGACGCACCTCCATATTATCTGTTACTATATCGGGTATATTACCGATCAGATAATCTTGAACCTCTCTAAAATTGAGATCTAGCTGGTAAGCATCAAATAATTCTGAGGTGGATGCTTTTTCATAAACTCTATCAAAACGATAAACGATACAAAAAGAATCTGGTTTTATTAAAGCTCGGGCAACCTCTATATTCAATTTTTTAAAAACCATCCATATCGCACTATCCCTTTGTACTCGCAGAAATGCAGTAGCACTAGGAATAAACTCACCCGGCTTGGTCACTTTTATTTTAGCTTTGGCGGTAAACCATTGATAATCGATGTTATGATTTTCTAGGGCAATTTTTATATCCTCTATAGACCGAGTAGGAGCATCTACTTTTTTCTTGGATTTACATCCAATACTTAATAGGAGTAATGATAATGTTAAAAATGTAAGATGCTTTATCAATGTTATTTTAGCTCGTTAGATAATTGTTCTATTTGATCTAGTAATGTTTTATTTCTTCCGGCAATTAATTTTGCTTCCATGAGTATATCCATAGCTTCATCTTTTTTACCGAGTTCTTTTAAACCCTTAGCATGTAAGATATAGGCAATGGTCTGATTAGGAAATAAATCAATGGCTGATTCTGACCTAGACACTAGCTTATTATAATCTTTAATTTCTAAGTAAGTATAAAGTAGTTGTTCCCAAACGGAAAAAATATTATCATTTATGGATAAGGTCTTTTCGTATAATTTGATTGCATTTTGCTCATCTTTTAAGCGATTATAATAATCGGCAGAAAGAGCAAATGCTTTGGGCGATTTAGGATGGGTATTACGCAAAGATTCCAGTAGATTATCTAATGAGCTAGATTTATCCATATCCATATCTGGAGATGTACTTTCTACATACGGCATTAGTTCTTTTATTTTAGAATCGATATCAATGCCCGGATTTAAGATGAGGGGTTTTAGTGAAAGTAAATAGGAAGCCGCAGAATTTTCTTTCCCGTTTTTTTTCATCAGGGCTAGATTAGAATCTGTATGATCAGGATCAATATTTAGAATTTTATTATATACTTCTAAGGCCTTATCTTCCTCCTTTATTTGGGTATAGAAATAAGCGAGATTGTTTAAAAATCGGATGTTTTCTGGATCAGTTTCGATTAATTTTAGGAGCTCTTTTTCTGCATTTTTTTTGTCATCCCAGCTTTTATAGATTTCAAATTTTTTCCTTGAAGTGTATTCATCTACGCCTTCTAGTTGCTCTAGCTGATTAAGAGTAACGAGGGCTTTTTTAGAATCTCCTTTTTTTATTTGACTATAAGCTAGATCTCCATAAAACTGTCTTTCTCCAGGGTAGAGATTAATAAGTTTTTCGAGTTGGGTAATCGCATTTCCCCATTCTTCAGCATCGATGTAACGCTCGGTTAAGAACTGTAAATAATCTCTATTTCCTGCATCATATTTTATGGCCTTGAGGCAGTAACGTATAGCTTCAGAATTATCTTTTTGATCCAGGTATAATTTAGCAACCTCAAATGATGCTGGATGATATTTCTGATCTTGACTAAGGATACCTTGAAAAGCTTCTATAGATTTAGAATTTTCTCCTTTATACTTTAATGCAAATGCATCTATAAACTCAGCTTGTAAATTAAGCTGTTCGTTAGTATAAGTGATTGTAGGACTTTGGCTTAAAGCCAAAAAATTCCAAACTGAACAAATAATAATAAGTATGCTAATTCTCATAAGTAGAATTAAGACGTAATTTTTCTGCGATGAGGCTAAATTACTAGTTATAAGACTGTTAATTATACAAAAAAACAAATTTAGTCTATAACGGTAATCTTCATGGTATTAGTTCGGAATCGCTTATGTAAAGGCATCGAGGCAGTATTTACGACAACATCATTCTTTTTAATCAGCTTCTTATCCTTAAGTATGGAAGATAAATCTTCAATGGTTTCGTCAGTAGAGGTAAAGCGATCATAATGGAAAGCTCGTACCCCCCAGACAAGATTTAAAGTCCCTCTTATCTGTTTTATACTTGTAAAAATATACGTTGGGATATTAACACGATAACTAGAAACTTTAAAAGCAGTATAACCAGAAACGGTAATACCTATGATAGCCTTGGCCTTTAGTTTCTCGGCTGTACGAGCAGCGGTATAGCACATCATGTCAGATAAATAGGTATCAGAAGTAGCATCTGGTTTAGGTCTTTTATCTTTAATAGCATATGATTTTTCTGCTTCTCTGATAATACGATTCATTGCCTGTACCACTTTGACCGGATGAGCTCCTACTGCGGTTTCTCCACTGAGCATCACCGCATCTGTACCATCTATTACTGCATTAGCCACATCCGTGATTTCCGCACGACTAGGAGACGGATTAGTCATCATACTTTCCATCATCTGGGTAGCAACGATTACAGGTCTAGCTTGCTGGATGCATTTACGGATTATATTTTTCTGTATGGATGGAGTCTGTTCCATCGGAACTTCTACACCGAGGTCTCCTCTCGCGATCATTATGGCATCTGAGGCCTTTATAATCGCATCTATTTTTTTTACTGCAGACGGTTTTTCTATTTTAGAAATGATTTTTGCAAAGTGATTTTTTGCATTTATTTTAGTCCGTAAAAGTTTTACATCTTTAGCACTTTGTACAAATGATAGTGCAATCCAGTTTACAGGCTGTGTTAATATAAAAGCGAGATCTTTATTGTCCTTAGGTGTTAGAGCGGGTAGAGAAATCCGAGTATCTGGTAAGTTTACTCCTTTGTTAGAAGATAACTGCCCTCCAAACGCTACAAGCAAATCGACTTTATCTTTTTCGTTAGTGGAGATTACTTTTAGTTCTATTTTCCCATCATCGACGAGTACTTTATCGCCGACTTTTACATCTTTAGCAAATCGGCTGTAGCTCATATAAATTTGCTCTTTAGTACCGACACATTTTTTATTAGTAAATGTGATAATATCTCCTTTTTTTAGCGAGAGCTTATCATTTTTTATTTTACCTACCCTTAGTTTAGGTCCTTGTAAATCTGCAAGTAAACCTATAGCAGTTCCGTATTTTTCGTTTATGGAAAGGATAATATCTATTACCTTTTTATGATCTTCATGAGAGCCATGAGAAAAATTTAAACGGACTACATCTACGCCCGCTTTTATTATCCCAAATATGGTTTTATAATCGCGACTAGCTGGTCCTATAGTCGCTACGATTTTAGTTTTCTGGGCATCGTCAATTTTCACTTTCTTAATCATATCTCAATCTAAATTTTTGCAAGCAGGAAAGATACGTTAAATCTTTTGATTCCTTTTTCTTACTGTGTTATCAAAAAGTAAATAATTAATCCGGGAACTAATAAGTATAAGATTTAGGTTAGCTAAGAGTAATTTTCACCCTATTTATTAGGTGATTACTTATAAATCTTTTAAAAGAAGTAAAAAAACATCGAAAGCAATGTTTTATTAGGATAGATCTAGCTATTTTTTTTTGATTGTTTTAGTTTTAAAACATCTTTAAATAATTGATAATCAATAGTCTGTTATATTATAGAAAAGTTTATTATGTAATTAAGGTCTAATAATTAGTTGTGGAATAATTTTTAAAATCAGCTAGGTTAGCTTGGTTTTAATGATACTTATAAGTTATTTTGCAACGCATTCACAAAAAAAATCTAATTATGTCTGAAATAGCAGAAAAAGTAAAAAAGATTATTGTTGATAAACTAGGAGTTGATGAATCAGAAATCACTTCAGAAGCGAGTTTTACTAATGATTTAGGAGCTGATTCTCTGGATACCGTAGAACTTATTATGGAATTTGAAAAAGAATTTGATATTTCAATTCCTGATGAACAAGCGGAAACCATCCAAACGGTGGGACAAGCAGTAAGCTACGTAGAAGGTCAAAAAGCTTAAGAAAACTTAAGAAAAAATTTTTACTTACTCCACAAGTTCTGTTTTGAACTTGTGGATTTTTTATTTCTGTAATTTTAAAGAGAATTTAGAAGGAATTAGGAATCAGATAGATTTATAGTAATTGCAAAATATTGGGTTTAACCCAATGAATAATCTCCCTAAAAAACCTCTTTTCAATTCATTTTTAATATTTTGAGTAGGATATTGATAACATAATTTATGCGTAGAGTAGTAATAACAGGAATCGGAGCTTTAACCCCAATAGGGAACACAGCCGTAGAATATAAAAATGGTCTTTTAGCAGGAGAAAGTGGAGCTATTCGCATTACTAAATTTGACCCTTCGCTTTTTAAAACCACTTTTGCTTGTGAGGTAAAAGATTTTAATCCAGAAGATTTTATGCATCGTAGAGATGCTAGAAGAGTGGATCCTTTCTCTCAGTATGCACTAGTAGTTGCTGAGGAAGCTATCGTACAAAGTGGATTAGATATTGAAGCTGTCGATAAGGACAGAGCCGGAGTCATCTGGGGAAGTGGAATCGGAGGATTTAAAACCATCGAAAATGAAGTCGAGGACGCAGCAGTCAGAGTAGGACCTCCTAAGTATAATCCTTTTTTAATACCTAAGTTAATATCTGATATTGCCCCTGGGCATATCTCTATAAAGTATGGATTCCGTGGTATAAATTATACCTGTGTATCTGCATGTGCTTCTGCATCACATGCCATCGGTAATGCCTTTGATGCGATAAGATTAGGAAGACAGGATATTATGATTACGGGTGGATCAGAAGCTGCAGTGACCAAGGCAGGTGTAGGTGGATTCTCATCGATGAAAGCATTATCAGAAAGAAATGATAATCCTAAAAAAGCCTCTAGACCTTTTGATGCAGATCGAGATGGTTTTGTTCTTGGTGAGGGTGCAGGAGCACTAGTATTAGAAGATTTAGAACATGCTCAGAAAAGGGGGGCTACCATATTTGCAGAGATCGTAGGATCTGGAATGACAGCCGATGCACATCATATTACCGCCCCACATCCAGAAGGACTAGGAGCTCGTAATGTAATGAAACTTGCCCTATCAGATGCAGGTTTAAATCCAGAAGATGTAGATTACATTAATGTACATGGTACTTCTACACCTTTAGGAGATATTGCAGAGATCAAGGCGATAAAAGCAGTGTTTGGAGAGAAAGCTTACGATCTAAATATTAGTAGTACTAAGTCTATGACTGGCCATTTACTCGGAGCAGCGGGTGCTGTAGAATGTATCGCTGGTATCATAGCGATACAGGAACAGATGATTCCACCTACTATAAATCATGAAACACACGATCCAGAAATAGATTCCAAATTAAACCTCACATTAAATAAGGCTCAGAAGAGAAAAGTAGATGTTGTGCTGAGTAATACTTTTGGTTTTGGAGGACATAATTCTTGTATCGCGATTAAACGTTTTATGGATTGAAATTTGTAATCCGACAAATAAATTATCATTTATCAAAGGATAAAGAACTGGCTCAGAGACTTAATCGTATTCTGGGCTTTACACCGTATAGATTATCACTTTTCCGTACTGCCTTTTATCATAAATCCATGTCTTCTGATGCGACTCATAGCGAACAGAACAATGAAAGACTGGAATATCTAGGTGATGCGGTTTTATCTACTATAGTAGCGGAATATCTTTTTAATAAATATCCTAATCAGGATGAGGGATTCCTTACTAAGATGCGATCTAAAATAGTAAAAAGAAAAACGCTAAATGACATCGCTGATAAAATGGGGCTCGATGTAATCCTATCAGAATACTCTCAAGGAAAGATGAGTAAATCGATGCTAGGTAATGCTTTTGAGGCATTAATCGGAGCGATCTATTTAGAAATGGGATATACTAAATGCAAGTCCTATGTCATAAATAATATTCTGAGACAGTATCTCGATATCCATACACTGGAAGCATTAGATGATAATTATAAAAGTCGTCTGCTAGAGTGGGGTCAGAAAAATGGTAAAGACGTAGAGTTTAAACTGTTAAACCGATATAAATTTGATAAAAGAGATCGGTTCCTAGTCGGTGTAATGATCGACGGTCTGCAAAAAGCAACAGCTGAAGATTTTAATAAGAAATCAGCTGAACAATTAGCCTCTATGGAGGTTGTTCTTTCTTTGGATATCTAAATTATTAAATGGATTCGTTAACACAGATTGTCCTAGGTGCTGCTATGGGAGAGGCGGTACTCGGTAAGAAAATAGGAAATAGAGCAATGGCATGGGGAGCACTAGGAGGAACGATTCCAGATTTGGACGTGATCGGAAATTTATTTCTTGATAAAATAGATGCTATTGCTTTTCATCGTGGGATATCTCATTCCTTTACATTTGCAGTGATCGCCACTTTTATTTTAGCATTTCTGACCTGTCGATTATATCAGTGGAAACAAAAACATATTGTCGAATTTGGGTTGGCCTCTATTTTTCATGTATTGATATTTGCAGCTATTGGAGGCATTGTACTCGTGGTAGTGGAATCTTGGGTCGGATTTACGTTGGTAGTACTTATAGGTCTATTGGGCTTACGCCGAATGGTTACAAATTATATAGAAAACAAATCAGATTACGTAGCACCCACTATAAGTGAATGGCGATGGATGTGGTTCCTCGCACTGATTACGCATCCGATACTTGATAGTTTTACTGTTTATGGTACTCAGTTGTTTGCTCCGTTTTCTGATTACAGAGTAGCTTTTAATAATATCTCAGTTGCTGACCCGATTTATACTTTTCTGTTTTTAGCAGGAGGAATTATTCCAGTGGCTTTGTATCATCGATCTACCAAAACCAGAAGATGGTTTTTATATTCAGGAATATTTTTAAGTAGTCTATACATGGCCTTAACATTGTACAATAAATTACAAGTTGGCAAAGTTATGGAATCCACACTGGCTGCTCAGGAGATATCCTATAGTAAGTATATGACTAATCCGAGTATCTTAAATAATCTATTATGGTCCGGTACAGTAGCTACGGACTCTTTATATTATCAAGGATTATATTCTGTGTTTGATAAAAAGAAAAACTTTAAATTAAATTCTATACCTAAAAATCATCACCTCATAGCAGATGCTAAACCTGATGATAAAGTTATTAATATACTCAAGTGGTTTTCTAATAATTATTATCACATACTCATAAGACGAGATGGTAAGCTGCAGTTTAACGATATGAGGTATGGGACATTTAGAGGAGACTCGTACGATGAGGACGATTTTATTTTTCGCTTTGTAATAGAGAAGGGTAGTGATGGGTATTACTCCCTTATAAAAGAGATCGCTGGAGGTCCAGATGGAGAGGAGAAAAAAATGTTTGGGGAGTTATGGAATCGAGTAAAAGGAATCTAAGTCTTAGATTTTTTTATGCTCCACTGATTTTGTCTTAGCTATAAGTTTAGGTTTACTTTTTTTGGGGCTTTAGTTTGCGTAATTTTTATAAGTTTATACCCGTGTTTATAAACTGTTTTGTATTCAGATATTCTTCTTTCTGATATTTTAATTTAAAAGATTTTTACCGTTCGTTCCTTATTTCATACCATTGATAAATAATTCGTTCTAAAGAGGCACAAAATGATCTGACTTTGTAACTGCCTATATATATTGCAATGTGCATTTACATAAAAACGTATTTGTATAACAGAATGATTAGACCTCGATATAGCTCCCTTAATGTGCTCCTCGTAATCTGATCCGATTAGAAAGACCAGTATTAGAATTATTAGATTTTTTTAAACAAATTGTCATTAGGCATCATGGGCTTGCTATGGCTTGATCTAAAAATGACAAGTAAAATAAATAAACATGAATACAGAACAACTTCCACTTTTTTGTTTTCAATTTAGAAAGCTCTTTAGTTTTCTGGTTGCAATTCTTTTTTGTTTAAATCTATCTGCAAGAGATAGCATTAAGGACTTTTCTAATACTCACTTGTGGAATAGTATAAATAAAACTGAAAATTCTTCTTGCTCCCACCCTGATTATGATGCTTTGATCGCATTATATAATAGTACCGATGGTGCAAACTGGATAAACAATACGGGATGGATAAATGGAGCTGCAGGTACAGATTGTGAGCCTTGCAGTTGGTATGGAGTCTCGTGTAATGCTGACGATAGAGTGATCTGTATCGATTTAGATGGAGTAGTAAATTGTACGGATGGCGGTGTAGGGAATGGTAATAATCTTAACGGAACCATCCCTCCAGAAATAGGAGATATAACTTATCTAGAAACTTTATTGCTTCGAAACGACCCTATTAGTGGTTCCATTCCCGAAGAACTAGCCAACTTGGAATACCTGGAATATATCGTGTTTAGGAACAATAACCTTTCTGGAAGTATTCCTTCTCAGCTCGGTACGATTTCTACTTTGACGCATTTGGCACTGCAATTTAATGATTTGACGGGGACGATCCCAGAGTCACTTGGAGACCTGACTAATCTAGGTGCTATGTATCTTCATTATAATGATTTGGAAGGATGTATTCCTAATAACTTATCTAATTTATGTAGTAATACTAATGTCCAGATTAATAATAATGCTAACCTAGATAATGATAACTGGAATGACTTCTGTGATAATGGAACTGGACAGTGCGATAGTGATAACGATGGTTGTCCCGATCTTACTATAGAGGTTACGGTTACTAATATTACTCCTTCCGGAGTAAATTATAATTACATTATTACAAATATAGGAGACGCTGATGCGGACTTGAATGTTCCGACAAGTGCAGGTTATGATAATGTTTCAATACAGAACTATTGGACAAATGATCCAGATCCAAATAATTTTCCTTCTGGCGGGGCTGCTGCCGGGGGCTCGATAATAGGATCGTCTCCATTACCTATTTTGCAACCTGGCGAAACCTTTTCTGGTTCTTATGGTGCATCTAACAATCTGTCCAGTAGTTATCAATATCTAGCCTTAAAAGTAGATTGGGGTAATAGTATAGATGAGTGTGATGAAAATAATAATGTAGTTATTTTAGAAGGGGGATGTAATATTATAAATGCACATAATTATAACCAAAATGCTGATTTTAATAATGACTCATGCGAGACTTGTGATGACGGCATCATGAATGGAGACGAAACAGATGTGGATTGCGGTGGTGCTTTATGTGGTTCATGCGCAGAACCACCTAGTTTGATAGAGCCTTTAGATGGAGGCACAGTTGATAATGGATGTAGTAATGATGGAAGATTTGACGAGCAAATACTTATTCCTTTTGAATGGAACTCAGTCACAAATGCCACAGAATATAACATTTATGCAAAAATCCCTAATGCTCAAATACCTATAGTTGATGTAATTACAAGTAATATAAATTATACTTATTCATGTAACGGTTGTTTTACGAATGCTTATTCTTTAGAAGTAAAAGTAAGGGCTCTAGTCAATGGTTCTTGGACAGCATTCTCAAATGTTACGACTGTTTTTTACGAACCAGTAAACACGGATTGTCCAGAGGACGTTTTAGGATGTGTAGACCCAGATTCCCATAATTATGATCCAGAAGCTACAGAGGACGATGGTTCATGTGAGACTTGTTATGATGGCATTATGAATGGAGACGAGACAGATGTAGATTGTGGAGGTGATTTATGTGAGCCATGTTCCACTCCTGGATTTGATCTTTATCTAACTAATAGTGATCTGTCAGACATGACTATCGAACAAGGGAATATACTTACAATATATACTCGACAAAATATAGATGATCCTAGTATAGATGAGATTATTTCTGATGTTAGCTACTACGTATCGGATGATGATCTGTTAGACCCGGGAGATACTCTTTTAGAAACAGATGATTCGGATCTAGGAGATGGAGACGCTTACGATAACGAAAATTATTCTTTTACCATTGATGCTAGCTATCCAGAAGGAATCTATTATGTAATAATAGTTGCAGACCCGGAAGATGATCATGCTGAATCGGATCAAGCAAATAATACACAAGCACTAGAGTTTGAGGTAATAATAACAGAAGAAGGAGATGACTTTTATGTAGAAAACCATATCCTAGATATCACAACTGTAGCTGCGGGAGGAATAATAGAAGCAGATTGTGATCAATATTATTCTGGAACTAGTACATCTACTTTATCTGTAAAATTGGGTTATTATTTATCTAGTGATAATGTGTTTGATAGTGGAGATATCTACTTGGATAAAGATAACTCTACTTTAAAAGTGACTGATCTATTTGATCCTGAAGGAGAAGATCTTAAGATTCCGGAATCTACGGTCCCTGGATTCTATTACATTTTATTTGTGGCTGACTATAACGATGTATTTGTAGAAACAGATGAGACTAATAATGTTTCGTTTGTAGAGATCGAGGTTACCGAGGCTGAGGCCAATGATGATGATTTTTATATACAAAATGCAGAAGTAAGTAATACATTCCCAGCTCCTGGAACAACGATTACACTAAGTTGTGATAATTCTTATTCTGGAAATGCATCTAGCACTCAGCATACATATATGGGATACTATTTATCAGAAGATAATATTTTTGATGCTGATGATGATTATATAGATGATGATTTTTCTACACTCAGTTCATCAGATGAGAGTGATGGAGAAACTGACCAGTTTACCATACCGTCAGATACACCAGATGGATTATACTATATTTTATTTGTAGCGGATCATGAGGATGAGTATGTAGAAAATGATGAAACTAATAACGTGATCGCGATACAAATAGAGGTAGGAGGAGTCGATATGATGCAAGCAAATGATGAGATTAGTTCCCTTACAGAAGAAAATTCTCTTCCAATACAATTAGAAAATAAAGAAAACTCAACACTTTTTGATTTACAAAAGAACAAAATCATTTTATTCCCTAACCCCACTTCTGATATTTTAAATATCCGATTAGATAGAGGCGGAGTTTATAGATATGAAGTCTACGATGACCAAGGAAAAAAATGGAAAGATGGGATTATAATGGATAAAAATTACAGCATTAATATCAATAATATTCCTAGTGGAAAAATGGTGCTAAGGTTAACGGATGCTTTAGGTAACACAGAAAATAAATTATTTCTAAAAATTAATTAATCGGTTAAAAATAATAGACTTCTAGGGTAACATCTAGGAGTCTATTTTCAACTTTTTATTAGAATGCTTAATGAAAATTTACCGTTGAAGTCTTTAAAGTAACCGTTTGTTACTTAGTGTATGTTAGATTTATCAAAACAGTTTGATTTGCTAAAAAGACTATATAATATTGTAATGGACAGTAGAATGATATTAGAACAGCTTCTTCTTTCCTATTATAAGTTTAAAATATCGAGTTCTTGATGATTGTGATAAACAACTCCTAGGAGCTATAGGTATTCTTAAAATTTAAAACCAGTAAATAAACATTTTTTAAGTTGTCTTTTGATGCTTTGGCGTAGCTATGTCCAGTTCAAAATAAAAATTAGTAGACTATTATGATTATAGAACAACTCCCAATTCTGCTTCTAACTGTAAGTGATACCCAGCTTCCTGATTCGTTTTTTTGTCATATACCACCAAGTCAAAAATTATCTCGTACTCAGAAATTATTTCATAGGATTTTAAATTCTAGTAATAATCATACCGCATATAAAACAGCTAACTATTAATCACATAAAAAATAACATTCTTTAATTATTAAAACATTATTTATGAACGACTTTGACTTAAAAATAATTTTGCACAAACTATATGCTTGTCTTATTATGATAGCAATTAGTGCAGGAGTCACGGCACAGGATTGTGCTGTTACTTTTGATAGCTGCGTAGATCCTCCACCAGACGTGTATACTTGTGATGGATCTATGGCTATTTTAGATTGGCCGATTCCCACAGCCAGCTCTACTGGAAATTGTGGAGCTATAACTGTTAACCAGACTGGCGGACCAGCTCTTGGTTCTATGCAGTCAGCTGGAACTTATTTTATAACTTACTTAGCTCAAGCTACAGATTTAGGCGATAACTCTATCGCAACAGCTACTTGTGATTTTGAGATTACGGTAGTTGCGGATACAGGAACACCTGTTGTAAATTCTTGCGCTCCAGATCAAGATGTATCTATGGATGCAGGATTGTGTTCAGGAACTGTTCCTGATTTAACAGGAATGGTAAATGCAACAGATCCTGAAGATTGTCCATTGACTATTACTCAATCTCCTCTTTCGGGAACCACTTTTGGGACAGCTGATGGAGATATGGTAACGATTACTTTTACTATCGAAGATGGATCTGGAAATAGTACTACGTGTACTACAGATCTAACCTTAACGGATGATGAAGTTCCGATGATAGCGGGATGCCCTATAGATTTTTCACAGGTTAATGATGCTGGTGATTGTGGGGCTATAGTTACATGGACGGAACCAACAGTAGGAGATAATTGTGCTGGGGTGTCTATGGTTCGTACTGATGCTTTTGGGGCAAATGGAGCTTTTTTCCCAGTTGGTATTTATGATATTAGATATGAAGCAACGGATGCTGCAGGGAATACAGCGGAATGTACATTCGAATTTCAAGTAGATGATACAGAAGACCCTTCTATTACTTGTACAGGCGATATAAATCAAGGTGTAGATCCAGGCATGTGTGGGGCCATTGTTACTTGGGCAGACCCTACGTTTTCTGATAATTGTCCTGGTGCCACATTGACGCAAGTCGGAGGAGATCCATCTGGAAGCTTCTTTGCTGTAGGGATGCATTTGATAGAATACAATGTAGAAGATGCAGTGGGTAACGTTGATGATTGTTCCTTTACGATTATTATAACCGATGATGAAGACCCAACGGTAACATGTACTTCTTATACTCGAGATGCGGATGCAGGTGTATGTACTTACACTGCTCAAGGAACCGAATTTGATGCCACATTTACAGATAATTGTGGAGCCACGATTACCAATGATTTAAATGGAACCGCTACAGTAGGAGGAGAAACATTTGCGTTAGGTGATACGGATATAGAATGGACTGCAGAGGATGCACAAGGAAATTTTGTTGTTTGTACATCTACGATTACAATAGAAGATAATGAAGATCCAGTAGTTACCTGTACGGCGGATGGTAGTAGAGATACGGATGAAGGTACCTGTACGTATACTGTTCAGGGAACCGAATTTGATGCTACATTTACAGATAACTGCGGAGGTACTATTACGAATAACTATAATAATATGGCTACGTTAGCAGGCGAGGTTCTCTTGTTAAATTCGACTACAGTCGAATGGACCGTGGACGATGGGAATGGACAATCTGTGTCATGCACAACTGTCATAACAATAGAAGATAACGAAGATCCAGAAATAAGTGGATGTCCTATTAATATAGTTCAAGATACCGATTTTGGTGTTTGTGAAGCTGTAGTCACATGGGTAGCTCCTACTGCGACTGATAATTGCTTAATCGCCTCATTTACGCAAACCATGGGGCCGGTATCGGGAAGCATATTTCCCTTAGGTATGACCACTATAGAATACACGGCAGTAGATGATAACGGTAATGACGCAGTATGCACATTTACGATTACCATAGAAGATAATGAAGATCCAATAGTCAATTGTGTTGCGGACGATAGCCGAGATACAGACCCAGGTGTGTGTACTTACACAGTACAAGGAGCAGAATTCGATGCAACCTTTACTGATAATTGTACCAGTGGCATATTGACTAATGATTTAAATAACAGTAGTACGATAGCGGGTGAAGTTATTCCATTAGGTATGACTACAGTCGAATGGACAGTGGAGGATGGAAATGGTCAAATGGTAAGTTGTACTACGGTTATAACAGTGGAGGATAACGAAGTGCCATCTATAACTTGTCCTGCTGACCTTACAATAGGCACAGATGCTGGAGCTTGTGAGTATACTGTTGTGGGTGCGGAATTTGATCCTGCTTTTACAGATAATTGTACAACTTCGACAATTTCAAATGATTATAATGGAATGGCCACACTGGCAGGAGCTGTTTTACCTTATGGACCCACTCTTATCGAATGGCAAATTATGGATGGAAATGGACAGCAAGATATGTGCACTTTTACAATTACCATTGAGGATTTAGAAAAGCCTAATCCTGTGTGTAATCCATTGACCATTACCTTAGATGCAGCAGGAATATATACTTTGACATCAGCAGATATTAATACGCTTTCGGCAGGGTCAACTGATAATTGCGGAATAAATACCATAACCTCAAGTCAAAATAATTTTACCTGTGCTGATGCAGGCATCGGAGTTGCTGGGGATAATGAAGTAACAGTTATGATTACTGTTACCGACAATGCTGGGAATTCCGAAACCTGTGATGCCGTAGTTACCGTAATGCCTTTAACTCCAGATGGAGAAGATCAAGAATTTACAGTTTGTTCAGGTGATGATTTTGATTTTAATCCGGAGGATTATATTACAAATTTTACAACAGGAATGGCCTGGATTATCGATTACACGGAAGATATATTTGTTGAAAATGAATATTTAGACGGAGGAGGATCTTCTGCTTTAGGTACAGAAACGATCACATCCACTGCACCTATTGTAAATAATTCTACTAACACACGTGTACTAGTGTATACCGTAAATCCTGAGTCTGCAGCTGGTTGTCCAGGTGATCCATTTACTGTAACTGTAAATGTATTACCAGAAATTACAGCAACTATAAATGCAAATGGAGATTTAGAATTATGTGAAGGGGAAATAAGAACGTTGCTCTCAACGGTAGTACCAGGAGGCACCTATAATTACACATGGGATATAGACGTGAGCTCAACGAGTACAGATGCTCAATTAAAAGATCCTTCAAATACGGATCAAGTGGATGTAAGCGCAGGATCAGCAGGAACACTTGTTATAAATCTTACCGTTACAGATCCTGCATCAGGATGTGTTGCGAGTACAGATCAAGTAACCTTTAATGTAAACGCAAATCCAGTAGCAAGTATTTCCGCAACAGAAACAGAAATTTGTGAAGGGGAAGAAGTAACCTTAACCGCATCTGGAGGAAGTTCTTATGCATGGAGTAATTCTATGACTGGAGCTTCTATTGTAGTATCGCCGTTACAGTC
>CALLXF010000090.1 GCA_938015805.1 uncultured Saprospiraceae bacterium
CCTTCTCTGCTTTAGTGGTATTCACTTGATGAGCGGAACTAGGATTAGGATGAAAGACCAGTTGGTTTTGATCTCCAAACGCGATCAAGCCATCCACTTTTCCATCTACCGTTTTAAACCCTTTGAGCTTTACAGTAGAACCTTTATCCACTAATCTTTTGATCTGAACATCACTGATTTTTTTACCCATAAACACAAATGGAATCCCAAAATCACACCCATTACTATAAGCAGTACACCCATATCTCGTTTTTCCTTTTACGACCGTTCCCTTATTACATTTAGGACATTGCATGGAAATTTTAGACTTTGGAGCAGAGTTCTGTTTACGTACGGTTTTACTTATGGGTTTACTTCGTAAATCTTTGGGAGACTTTTTCCTCGGACTTGAATTTCTTTTAGATTTAGGAAAGTTACTATTGGCGGAAGCCGAAAACCTCTTTACATTTTTCTCCATCCTTACCTCTGTAACTAGATCCTCTACCATTTTTTTCATATCCGTAATAAATGGCTTAGGACTATAGGCTCCTTGTTCTATTTCCTTAAGTCTCTTTTCCCATTGTCCTGTTAATTCTGCGGAGACTAACAATTGATTCTTTATAGTACCGATTAACTGTATCCCCGTATCTGTGGGCAAAACTTGTTTTTTACGCCGATACGTATACTTTCTCCTAAACAGCGTTTCTATAATATTTGCACGAGTAGATGGTCTACCTATCCCATTTGCTTTCATCAGTTCGCGGAGCTCATCATCATCTACTTGTTTTCCAGCCGTTTCCATTGCTCTTAGTAAAGAGGCCTCTGTATAGTAAGATGGAGCCTTGGTCATTTTTTCCAGTAATGAAGGTTTATGCGGACCTCGCTCTCCTTCTTTAAAAGAAGGTAGCACTTTATCATCATCGTTATCTTTTTGGTCAGAGGTTTCACTATTAGACTTATCCTTTTTAGGAAACAGTACTCGCCACCCTTCCTCTACGATTTCTTTTCCCTTAGCAATAAATTGTATGGTCTCCACTTTTGCTTTGACAGTAGTCTTAGCGACTTTACAATCTGGAAAAAATACTGCTAAAAATCGCCTAACGATCATATCATACACTTGCTGCTGCTCTCCACTGAGACGCTGCTGTTCTCCTGTAGGAATGATGGCATGATGATCTGTTACTTTCTTATCATCAAAGACTTTCTTAGATTTTCTTATTTTACCCTGTAGTAACGGAGTAGTATAATGTTTGTAATCAGAAAGTCTATTTAAGATACCTGTAATCTTAGGATAGACATCTTCCGGGAGATAGGTGGTATCTACTCTTGGATATGAGACGACTTTCATCTCATATAATTTCTGCACGGTCTTAAGCGTACGATCTGCAGTAAATCCGTACCTATTATTACAGTGAACTTGCAGACTTGTAAGATCATATAATTTAGGAGCATACTCCTTACCATCCTTTTTTTCAACCTTAGTAACTTCTAGGTCTTGCCCAGTAATCTGCTTAAGTAAGGCTTGTCCTTTTTCTGGATTATCAAATCTCCCCGTAGTGTTTTTAAATACTACCTCACGGTATAATGTATGCAACTCCCAGTACGCCTGCGGTACAAAATCTATAATCTCGTGATGCCTTTTTACTAGCATCGCTAAAGTCGGAGTCTGCACTCTACCGATGGATAAAACTTGTTTATACCCTCCATATTTTAGGGTATATAAACGAGTAGCATTCATACCTAAAAGCCAGTCCCCTATCGCTCTGGAGCTGGCAGCATAAAATAAGTTATCAAATTTATTTGCTGGTTTTAAATCCTGAAATCCTTTTCTAATCGCCTCAGCTGTCAAAGAAGAAATCCATAAACGCTGAACGGCTCCTTTATATCCAGCTTCCTTAATGACCCATCGCTGGATCAGCTCTCCCTCTGTTCCTGCATCTCCACAATTTATAACCACTGATGCTTTTTTAAAAAGTCCCTTTATGACTTTAAATTGTTTTTTTACACCACCATCACTCATCAGCTTAGTCTCAAAACGTTCAGGTAACATCGGTAAAGTATCCAAGTCCCATCGCTTCCACTGAGGCTTATAATCCTGTGGCGGCAGCAATGTGCAAAAGTGCCCAAAAGTCCAAGTCACCTGATAACCATTACCCTCAAAGTAGCCATCCTTTCTAGACTTAGCTCCTATAACAAAGGCAATTTCTTTGGCCACACTTGGTTTTTCGGCAATACAGACTTTCACTTTTATGAGGATAAAGTTATTTGCTGCAAAATAAGGATTTGCTTTTAGAGATATGATTTTGTAAGGGGTTAATAATTCGAGACGGATTAGATTCCCTTGACTTGCTATGTCATCTCAATATATAAAGAAACAATAATAGCAGATAATTAGTCTTCGATACAAAAGGCTTTTCATTGGCGTAAGCCAAAGCCTAATATCAATAACTCAGATATATATTTATAATTTACCCTGAATGCAAAAAGAGCTTATCTCAGTGATGTAAATGTAAAAGTTGTTATTCGCCAATGAAATTAAGCTACCTACCGCAAGACAAAACTCCGTAAGATCTTTTCTCCAACTTCTTTATGTTCTCCGTAAGACTCTATCTCACAAGTCAACGTTAACACATAAGCGGCATTATCCAATATAAAATAATACTGAACCAAGTGTAAATTATAAACCCCTTGTTTACCAGTATACTCTATACGCTGGAATTCTAAAGGAGTGTCATCACTCTTAGCTATCCGCTCATTTTTAAGAATATTATTATCTGTGATCATGGTTTTTATCTGACCTACAGAGATCTCTACATACTGATCTAGATCTATATCCAAACCTGTCAGATCCTGAATCATCAGACTAAAGTTGTCCTTAAAATCATCATCTTGGGCTAGTAGCGGACTAAATAATAACAATTCTGTACCCATCAACCCACTCTGATCTAAGGTCCAGTTTTCAGGATAAGCTAGAGTGTAGTTTTCTGTTTCTAGATTTTTCCATTCCTCCGACTGAGCAAAAAATAAAGCTGAGTATAAGAAACAAAAAGTAAAAAAGATTGATTTAAAGAACTTCATGATTAATATTCTATTTTCCTAATAAGAAATCTATCTCTAACTCTTGCAATTTTGCTGCCAGTTGTACATTATAAAATTGTGACTGTGCATTGATCAGATTTAATTGTGCCTGTCGGAACTCTACCGAACTTTGCTGACCGTTCTCGTAAAGAGATTTTACCAATTCAAAATTTACTTCATTGATACGGATATTCTTTTTTTCTAGTTGGATCGTGAGTAAATTATTTTGATAAGCATTCCATAACCGGTTGAGCTGTACGATCAGTGCATTTTCTCTATTTTTTAAATCTATAAAAGCAGATGACTGATCTACTACTGCGAGTTGTTCTTGTACTTTACGTTGTCCTCCATCTAAAATATTCCAGTTTGCACTGAGTCCTAGATTAAGTCCATTATTACGACTGAGATCGAGCTGTGACTTAGAGTCATTTTTTTGATAATTGAGTGTATATCCTCCATTTGCTAAAATCTGAGGAGCATTCAAATTATTGGCTATAGCCAAATCATAATTGACCACATCTACATTTTTACGCAAAGCCATGAGTTCCTTATTGTCCTCTAGCAATCCATTTTGCAACTCGATAATATTAGAGAGCTGATAAGTCAGTGTTATACTTGTATCGATTTCATAATCCGTATCCTCTCGCAAGGTCAATTGGTTAAGTTGCCACTTTAGATTTATAATATCATTTTCAAATGTCATCAAATTGATACTATCTCTAGAAATATCGACCTCCGCATTTAGGACATCTACTCGACTACGACTTCCATACTCGTAGTAAGTCGCCGTTCTTTTGTACCTCTCTTTAGAAATCGATAATGACTCTTCTAATAATTCCTTATTATACATAGCCTGAGCAATACCGTAGTATATCTGTGAGGCATTAAATTTTAATTGCTGGCGGATATTGTCTACTTGTAAACGAGCAAAATCTAAATTATCTATGTTTTGATCATTCCGTAAATTACGTTGTCCTCCGTCATAGAGCAAATAATCTGATGAGACTCCGATGTTACCATTAAAGGCTTGAATATTCTGAATATTAAGATCTGGAAAGTTAAAATTAAAAGTAGTTTTTACTCCACTCAGACTATAACCGAGACCAGCATTTAATGTTAGAGTTGGTTGATATCCCCTATTATATTTAGACGTGAGTACTTCGGCTGAGAGGATACTCTGACGGGCCGCCTCCAGATCATAATTGTTATTTTCTACCTCTATTAATACCTGGTCTATACTTAAAACAGACTGACCTGACATCGAAGCAATACCACAAAAAAGTCCTATGACCAATATAATAACTCTAATCATAATCAAATTCTTTTAGGCTTTCTAATTCTTGGTATGCACCTTCCAGTTCGTGACGTTGCGGTCGTTTTCCATTATAAAACCAATACCATAAATATTTTATATCATTACTGAGATAGAGCATTAGAGGAAGCATATATAGCGTTAAAAAAGTAGCAATTCCGATTCCATAAGCAATGGATATCGCCATGGGTATCAGGAACTGAGCTTGGAAACTAGTCTCAAAAATCAATGGAGCGAGTCCTGCGATCGTAGTAATCGAAGTTAAAAATATAGCTCTGAATCTAGATAAGCCAGCGGTATAAATCGCTTTTCTAAATGAGTATCCATCCTTTATAAAAGCATTATATTTTACAATGAGCACAAGACCATCATTTACCATAATACCGATCAGTGCGATGATCCCTAAGAAGGACAAAATATTTATAGGAAAATTATGAAACTGATGTCCCCACCCTACTCCGATCAAACTAAAAGGTACCATAAGTAAAATCAGTAACGGCTGTATATAAGATCTAAATGTAAATGCAATCACTGCATATATCAACATCAAAATAATAGGAGCTACTCTTTTAGCGGATACTTGGAACTTAGCAGCTTCTCTGTTTTGGCCCTCATAAAGAGGAGATACTGTAGGATACTTAGTCAATAGTTTAGGCATAAAATCCGCCTTTAAATTATCAAGGATGGCTGGTGCCGAATCTTTATTATCTACTAGATCTGCAGACACCTGTATTTCCCGACGAGCATTTAAATGATTAATAGCAACCTCACCTCTTTCGATATCATAGGATGCTATTTCCGATAACGGTACTCTTACTCCATTAGGAGCTAGTACTTCCATATTATCCAGATCGTTTATACTATTACGTCCTTCTGACTCATACCTAACGTATACTCGCACCTCATCTCTACCTCTCTGAAATCGCTGTGCCTGCCTACCAAAAAATCCAGACCTAACTTGTGCGATTAAACCTTCTAATGTAAAACCGAGCATATATGCATTTGGTTTAAGTTTAAGCTTTACCTCTTTAATTCCCAGAGGATCATTATCACTGATGTCTTTTAACTGAGAAAGTGATTTAAGCTTTGCTTTTAATTCTGCTTTTGCTGATTTTAGTTCTTCTATATTATTCCCGGTAAGGGAAATAGAAATCGGGCTTCCACCAAAATTTGTATTAGACCCAAAAGTTAGTTGCTCTACTCCTGATACAAAACCGACTCTTTCTCTAATATCGTTAGAAATGGTCTGAGCAGACAGATCTCGTTCCTCTCCAGGTAACAAGTTTATGGTGATAGTAGCATTACTAGACCCTGGACCGATCCTACGCACAGCATTTTTTATCACATCTACTTCGCCTGTTTGCTCTTTTTTAAGAGCCTCATTAGAATTCCATACCTCTTGTTCGATGGAAGTAATGATATCATTTGTGATCTGTTCGTTTGTGCCTTGAGGCATTTTTAGATTTACTTGTATTACATCACTAGCAATAGAAGGAAAAAAAGTAAATCTAATTTTACCTCCTTGGATGGCGGCTGTTGTAATCATAAATAATGCAATCGGAATTGCAAAGCCAAGGATCCTATTATTCAAAATAAATCTAAAAGACGGAGCATAAATTTTATCTCTAATCCATTTTAAAAATCGATCTCCGTATTCGTTTATAGCAAAACTACTTCCCCCTTTTTTTAGAGCGTTAGAGTGAGCTAAGTGAGCAGGTAAAATAAGCAAGGCCTCTATTAAGGAAATCCCTAGTGTCAAAACGACAACGGCTGCTACCTCTCCAAAAAAGTCTCCCACTCTACTATCGAGAAAAAAGAATGTAGAAAAGGCCAGTACCGTCGTCAATATCGCAGATAGGATCGCGGGAAGCACATCCATAGTACCATCGATCGCTGCTCTTATGGGTGACTTACCCTTTTCGTATTCGTTAAATATATTTTCTGCTATGACGATTCCATCATCTACTAATATTCCGATCACAATGATCATCGCAAAAAGAGACAATACATTTATCGTAACTCCAAAATAGGGAGCAAAAATAAACATACCTAAAAATGATATCGGTAATCCAAAAGCGACCCACAATGCCAAAGTGGGTTTAAGAAAAATAGAAAGTAAAAGCAAGACTAAAAAAATCCCGATAAGTCCATTTTCTTGTAACAGCTCCGTTCTTTGTTTTAAAGTAATAGAAGAATCTCTACTTACATTGAGTTGTGCGTTAGCACTAGACTCATTAAATTTTTCCATATACTCATTTACGCTATCCGCGTTAGCGATGAGGTCCTCACTATTAGTCGCAAAGACTTCAAATGAGATGGCAGGATTTCCATTAAAATAGAGTCGATTAGGATTTTCTTCCCATTTATTTTTGATAACTGAGACATCTTTTAGGTAAATCATATTCCCAGAGGCATCTGCTCTAAGGACTATATTTTCAAAATTTATCGCATCGTAATATTTGTTATTAGCTCTTATGAGATACTCCTCTTGTGCTGTTTTTATTGATCCACCAGTGGATAAAAGATTAGTCTGAGACACAGCAGCTGCCACCTCGTTAAAAGAAAGATTGTATGCTTTAAGTTGGTAATCTTTTACAGCTATCTCTATTTCTTCATTAGGAAAACCACTGAGCTCTAACTGTGATATACCAGAGATCCCTCTGATATCATCTTCTATACCTCTAGCAACTTTTTTAAGCGTACGCAGATCCATATCCTTTCCACTGACTGTAAAACTGATGGCGAGTTGTATATTTTCTCTTTTAGAAACTACGGGCGGTTCCATCTGGCTAGGAAAATTAGGCACTCTATCGACTGCATTTTTTACATCTGCGAGGACGGCATCGATATCAAAACCTTTTAAGATTTCTACTGTGATGGTCGCAGCATTTTCTGAAGACACCGAAGTGACCCGATCGATTCCGACTAGACCTTTAAGATTATCCTCTATTTTTAGAACGATCCCCTCTTCTATCTCATTAGGGGCTGCCCCAAAATAAGTAATCTGTATATTAATAATTTCCGAGGGTACAAGCGGAAAGAAAGAAGATTTCATGTTTTTAAGTCCTAAAAACCCAAACACAAAAAACCCTAAGATCAGCACATTAGTAGCCACGGGATACTTTATAAAAAAAGCGATAAAGTTCTTCATAGATTTACTCGCTTAAGTTTATCGGGTTTACTTTCATACCTTCATAAGCACCGGATACTGTTTTACTTACCATCCATGTTCCTTCTTCTAATCCAGATACAAAAACTGTTTTATCTGCAACGTGACGCACTTGGACCTCTTGCTTATATAACGTACTATCTTTTACTAGGAAGAGATATTTTTCATCTATTAGTAACGTCCGAGAGATCTCCGCCACATCTGTTATTTTTTCTGTAGTAATATCGGCTTGCATAAACATTCCTTCTCTCAAGTCCTTACCTCTTACTTCCACGATCGCGATAGCAGATTGTGACTGTGGATCGATCACTTTATTTATACGAGATATTTTACCAGTGTAGTTTTTAGTTTTCTCAGCATTAGATAACTGGACTGTCTTACCCACTGAGATAAGACTCAGTTCCGAAGGACTGATTTTTACTTCTAGCTCGTATACTGATGGGTTTATAAATGTTCCTAGTTTCTGACCAGCATTGATCATGGCTCCTTTGTCTATGGCATTATCGGTTAGGATTCCACTAAAAGGGGCTTTGATTTTGTAGTAACTATTTTGAACTTCTTTGGCTTTTATATCATAGTACTGAGTGACTATGTTTTTTCCGTTTATAAATGCTTTTTCTCGATCTGATGATGTCGCTGGTAATGCTTTTAATGTACTATTTACATCGAAGTCCCTAACATAATTATTCCATTTTGTAAATTCTTTTGGATAGTCAAATTTTAAATCTCCGAGTATCGCTGTGAGACTTTGTAACAACTGTGCTTTAGTGGCTCTAAGGTTGGCCACATACTCCTCGTTATCGATGGATACCATAACATCACCTTCGTTAAAATAAACCCCAGCTCTAAATGGACGATCACCTCCTTTAAAAACACCTTGGGTTCGACTGATAATATCTATTTTGTTTTTTGCTGATAAAGTACCGTTAGAAGATACGGCTACAGCCGAATTTTTTAGCGTCACCGGCGAATAAATGACATTGGTGATTTTAGTCTTATTCTTTTGCTCCGGTTCTTTTTTACTTCCTTTTAAAATCCCGGAATAGTAAAAAGCTCCGGCTACTATCAATATTCCGATAACAGAGGATATGATACGCTGGCGTAATCTAGGGTGGTTGTCAGACATGTTGTCTATTTGGTAAAATCGTTAATAAATATGTAAAAGCCAAAGATAAGAACGCGGCTTACACCACATTGTTCATCTCACTTTCATTACATACAAAAGTAACAAGTTTAAGATGAATCCTACTTAATGTGGTCATGCTAAGTAGGCTCTATTATAATCCGGACCTTCTTCTATCGAATGTATCTATTACGCAATATACACCTCCTCTAAATAAAATTATACATCCCCTTGAAACAACAGATTTCCAATCTAGGAATATTCAATGTAATGATCGTGCTAACATGCTTTTTAATGAAATTCAGCAGAAAATACAGAGTATTATATATTATAATTATTTACAATATGATTAAAGATCATTAATTTCTAATTTGCATTTTCAAAGGAGTTAAGCCTTCCATATATTCTCTCTCTTTGTCTACTTTATCTAGATATTTATCACAAAAGTCGATTTCTTTATTGACTAATTTTATGAGTTTATCATCTTCTATCTCCATCGCATCGTAAATATTTAAAGCATCATCTAGCTGTGTGTACATTTCATCCAACGCTTTACGAGCATTTTTTCTTTTAAATTTTTTGTCTTTAAATTTATTCTTCTTTGCTTTTTTATAGGCCTCAAATTCTTCGGTAATATTACTGTAGGTTTCTTTAGTTTCTTCTAGCAATTTTACATTTTGATCATAATCATAAAAGTAGACATCATCTTTGAGCGTTTCTTGAAACGCAGTTACCAGCTCGTTGCCCGTACCATTTGCTAAGGATCTTTCTAACATTGATTCTAATCTTTGTTTTCCTGTTTGCTTAAAAACCGTGGTTACTTCGGTTGCGGTAGCCGTTTCTCCTTTATCACTTTTCAACTCTCCTCCTTTATCAAAGTCATCATAACTTACTGGCGTTTTTAACAACTGCCAGATAGGATCATAAGGCATATGACTTTTGATCATTTTCTGAGGCGAGGCATTATTCCAAGTCGGATCATATTCTTTTACAAATTTTCGATTACTGATCATACCCGCTCCCCTACTTGTATCGTATAATTGCCATATTCCATTTGTATAAACTGCATTCCAAGCTTGCTCTTTATCAGAGATTTCTCCTTCTTGATTTTTAGTATATCCGTAAATGATCTGTGTTCTGTATCCAAGACTAGATACCATAGCATCAAACAAGGTAGCCATCTCTATCGATGATCCTTTCTTACGATTTATAATCCGTTTTAATTTTAAGTCGGCCATCTGCTGCGGCGTTTTAGGCTTCGATTCTTTTTTACTGGATTTTCCTTTTCTTTTTTTAGGCTTAGCTCCGTCTTTAGATTTCTTTGAACGACTTACGTTCTGACTGATGTTTTCTGTGATCCAATTATAAACAGAAAGTATAGAATCTTGCTCCCAAACCATTTCCTCCATGACTTCTGTAATAGCAGTAGACTGAGCAAATCCAAAATGAGAAACAAAGAGAAGTAAGAAAGTTATTTTTTTCATAAGTTGATTTTCTAATCTATTTATCCATTGTAGAAACGAAATAGAAATACAAATGATACGTAAAATATAAAAAAAAGCAATCTTTTACACCAGACCTCTTTGTAGTAGCGGATAAAATACATGTTTAGTCTGTAAAAATAAGAAGATCATATTTGAGCATAGATAAGGCTTACATAGGTTTAGAAACTACCTTTCAAAACTTGTTTTGTTTTTTCTATCAATTTATTGACAAGATCTACATTATAAGCATCAGAATATGCTGGCCCAAATTCTCCTTTATCATTATCGAAATATTTACCATCAATTTCAGCATGATTTTTAATAAGTGCTAAGTCATATATGATATCAGCTCCCTTATCTGCAGATGACCAAAACCTTCCGTAAGCCGCCTTTACCATGTTGGTATTAAGTAACGATCCGGGGTTTAGTGCAACTACAGCCACGACAGATTCTTGCCTAGATAAATAAAAACTCCACATTAGTATTGCTAACTTGCTTTGAGCGTAGGCCTCTTGATCGGAGACAGTGATATTGCCATCGAGGAGATCTAAAGAGATAGTACTCTGAGCGGCCGAACTCAAATTTATTATCCGTGGCTCCAAACTCTTTTTTATAGTATCTAGGATAGCATTTGTGAAAACAAAAGGAGCGTAATAGTTAACAACTATGCGGATATCATATCCTTCCTTAGTAATAGGCTGAGAAGATTTAAAGACTCCCGCATTGTTAACTAATACATCAATATGAGAAATCTTTGTGTTAATTTCTTCAGCCATTTTTTGTACCTGACTTAAGTCGGAAAAATCTGCTACGAATCCATCAATGTTTTCATTGCCAGATTTTTGCTTGAGCTCAGTAATGACTTTTTGTAATTTATCAGCATTCCTCCCATGCAGATAAATTTCATGCCCTTTTTTGGCCATTTTAAGAGCGGCTAACTTGCCTATGCCATCTGTACTTCCTGTTATAAGAATTGTCTTTTTCATATTAGTGTTTTTAATGAGTTAATGAAACTTTGGTAAGAGTTTCTCTGATAAAGACTCCATTGTTTTTTCAATGTTATCGCTATTAAATCTTAAATTAATGGCTACGTGGTTTACACCAATGGAATGTAATTCTGAAAGATATTCGACAAGATAATTTACACCTGTCCTGATACCTAGATGTATGCCCACTGGCTTAAAATCATCATTTCTTTGCAAGTCCACATATAATGGTTGTAAGAAGGGCTTGCTAGCATCTACCGTCTTGGGTATTAATCCTCTCCACTCTTCAATATGGAGTTTCTGCATATGGAGATTTCTAGGATAGTACATCCAACCATCTCCCTTCGCTGCGATCCATTCTATACTTTGCTGGCTATGCCCAGTAATCAGCATGGGAATTTTAGCACCGAAGGGTTTTGGCAACACATCTATCTTGCCATTAAGCTCTCCGTAGCTATTAGTGTCCATGTATGGAAAGTCCAATTCTGCCTGTCGGATAAATTCATAAGCCTCTCTAAATTTTTCACCTCGCTTAGAATACTCCATATTCATTGCAGGAAATTCTTCATAGCGATCACCAGATGCTACCCCCATGATCAATCTGCCATTACTCAATTGATCTATAGTGGCAGCAGATTTAGCTACATGTAGTGGATGACGTAAAGGAAGCGCAATACTCGAAACACCTAAGGCTATTTTGCTTGTCCTTCCTGCTAGATAACCAAGATAAGTGAATGGGTCAAAGGTCTGCCCAGCATCTCCAAATGTAGGGACATGCATAGGTACATCTCTTACCCAAACTGCTTTGAAGCCTAATTTTTCTGCAAGTTCAACTCTCTCCAAGTGATCTTGCAAACTGGGCACAGAACTATTGCTATACTCCTCAATAGGTACAACCAGCCCTATGCTCAGTTTGTTAGGTTTAAAAACTTCATTAAACCCTTTGTTGATTTGCTCAAATATTTTTGTCAGAACTATTGATTTAATTTTCTATGACTACTTTACCCATTCCTTTACCACTAGATAATCTTGCATGAGCTTTAGCCACTTCAGTTAACGTATATCTATTTTTATCTATATATGGAGTCAGTTTTCCATTTTCAATAATTTTGGTTATCTCAGAAAGTATTCGATGATGGTCAGCCCTTTTATAATTGTGTAACATGGGTATCAGCATAAACACCACATGTATAGATAAGCCTTTAAAATGAGCCAATGTCAAATCTAACTCAAGAAGAGATACAGTAGATACGACATGCCCGTTCAGCATAGCAGCATTAAATGAGTTAATCATATTAGCTCCACCCACAGAATCGTAAACGATATCAAAACCAGCACCATTTGTATATTGCTGAACATAATCTTCAACCTTCTTTGTTTTATAGTTGATCGCTGTAGCTCCTAGTTCTTCGATCAAAGCCATTTGGCGATCACCTCCACCTGTAGAATATACATCTGCTCCAAAATAGTTTGCAAGCTGCAACACGATATGACCAACACCTCCAGATCCACCGTGGACAAGAACTTTTTGCCCTGCCTTGATCCTCGCTCTCTCTAATCCCTCATAAGCCGTAATGGCTACCAGAGGTAGAGAGGCAGCCTCTCTCATAGTTAAGTTTTTAGGTTTGTGAGCGATAAGTTTTGTATCGGCAACTATATACTCTGCAAGTGTACCTGGCAATGCAGCAAGACCCCCTGCACAGCCATAAACTTGATCTCCAATACTAAAGCCTGTGACGCCGTCACCCAATGCTTCAATCGTACCTGCAAAATCCATCCCCAATATCGCGGGTAATTCTGGAGACAAGGGGAGATCTTTTCCCATATTACGTATCATAGTGTCTACTGTATTTACACTAGATGCTGCTATTTTAACAAGGACCTCGCCACGCGTTGGTTCTGGCTTTTCTATTTCTGTTAGTTCAAATACGGAATCACTCCCGTATTGATTAAGTATCATTGCTTTCATATGATTTTTTAATACTATAATTAATATAGTTGCAATAATAATTAAAGTAGTTTAAATTTGCAATAACGGTCAAAAAGGATAGTACCCAATATGAGCAAAGAAACAAAGGTCAAATATCAAGGTAAGACTTATCCATGTTGCACTAGTCTGACTATGGACATCATCGGTGGAAAGTGGAAAACAGTAATTATTTTTCACCTGGCTCAGGGAAAACTTAGATATAATGAATTACGTAAATCCATGCCTACTGTAACAGAAAGGACACTAAGCTTACAGTTAAAAAAATTAGAAGAGGATAAGATAATCAAAAGGGAAGTGATTTATAAAAAACCACCACTTAAGGTGTTTTATTCTCTTACAGAATTAGGTACTTCTTTACGACCTATAGTAAATGCTATTGCTGACTGGGGCGATTCTGTTGCTGGAGTGAAATAAGTTCTTAGGCCAAGTAGTACCAGCAAATAAGAGTAAAATAATGATACTTTTATAGAATCGACAAAGACTATTTATTGTCACAACTTGATATTAAAAGGATCATCATATCAAAAAAGAGTATCAAAAATGACGATGACCAAATAGTCGAAAAAAATTTAGCAACCGATCATGTTATCGATACTAAACATAAAATCTTGACTTACATTATTACCATCAGCAGATCTAGCAGGAGCCCATTTAGGCATGCTGTTTAGTGCATGCTTTATCATTTTGTCTAGTCGCTCATTATTTGAGGATTTAGTTAATGACACATTAGTCGCTGCACCAGTATTATCGATGGTAAATTTTGCTTCGATATTTTTAATTAATTCTTGCTCTGCAAAGCTTAGGTCTTTTAAAGTTTTACTAGTTAAGTATCTTTCCATCCCCTCGTACCCTCCATCACATGACGCTGGATATTCTGGAATTACGACGTATGCAAAGGAAATAGTTTTTGGCTCCTTTGTCGCACTAGTATTATTAGAATAATAAGTTACCGATACGCTTATCTCATCTCCATAGCTTGCTTTTCCAAGCATTACTTTTTGATCCGCACTCAGCTCATGAGCCTTGTTCTGTACTGAGAATAATTTTCCATTGGACGTAAGTCGGATTATCACAGACTCATAAGACTCAATCCAGGAATCTGGAAAGCCTTCTTTTAGATCTGATAAGGTTTTTACATTCTGAATGCCTAAAGGCGTAATCGATTTAAATGCATGATCACCATTCCTAATAATAACACCGAGCTGTGTATCGACACTAAGGCTTAGTCCATTTTGCGAGTAACCAATGGCAGCAATAAAAAGTAAGGCCAGGCAACTAAATATATTTTTCATAATAAAATTGTAAAATCAATTAATAATGTAACGGTTAATCTATCCGCCGTAAAAAGCACACAGATTTAAATTACCGATATAGAATCTAAAACTCTGCTCCACAACAACACCGGCAGAATCTTTTGCAGGATTCCAAGGAGGCATATTTTTAATCGCTTGGGTTATAATCTGATCTACTTTAGTGTCTCCTGAAGAATTTAGCAGTTCGACATTTTTTATCTCTCCTCGGATTCCTATCGTATATTTTACAGTCGTCCATTCTGCCACTTCTGCCTTTGCTTCTAGAATTTTATTAGAGGTATTTCTTTCTAAATAATCGAGCATTTTTTCCTCTCCTCCTACATAAGCGGCATATACTTCCGGAGTAATCGTAAATGTATAATCTACTTGTTTTTCTTCTTTTATTTTTAGTGTATTATCAGGAATGTACTTTATATCCATTTTTAGCTGAGATCCATTTTCGGCTAACCTAATAATCTCTTTTTGGTCCTCATTTAAAGTATGACTAGAACCAGTAGCAGTTAATAATTCGCCATCACATGTTACAGATATCTCTACAGATATATATTTTTCTACCCAGTCTGTAGGATAACGTTCGTACAAGTCAGTTAAGGTATTTGCAGATTTTAAAGTAGCTTCAGAAATTTGTCTTTGCGTATTTCCATCTAACCTCATTTCCATTCTAAAAGGACTGTCGTTGGTTTCAGATTTGTCTTTAAGACTAAAACCCGAAAACACTAAAAAAGAGATAAGTAATAATCCTATGAATTTATTCATAACTTAAATTTTTTATAATAAAGAAACCTATCTGCTTTTGGCTAAAGATAAGACAAAATTCCTATTTACAGCTGACTTAAATCAACCTCATTTATCGCTTTAAAATTTCCTTAACAATAAGTACGTCTAGGATTACACCATTTTAAAATTGTGTATCAGCGTCACCATATCGTCATCTGCAGATGGACCATATGCAGCGGGAACAGGAATGTCTAGCATCCTAAGATAGACTCCTAGCTGAGCACGATGATGTACAAGATGGTTCATACAGAAAATTCGAGCGACCTGATATTTTGGAAGTGTAAATAAAACTTCATCTCCATAAGACATCGACCATTGCTTTGTAAATTCGTCATCAGAGACATGAAGCAAGGCTTCTTTAGCTTCCGCCAATAGAGAATCAAAGTAAGTAAGTAGCTCCTTGCTGGTATCCAACGCTATAGGTTTAAAATTTATAAAATCTAATTTTTCATCTCTTACACAAGAAGTCCACCATGCGGTGATCTCGGCTATATGAATTGCCAATCTTCCCAGAGTTTCGGATTTTTCTGCTGGCTTAAAATGAGCTTTCTCAAATGGGACTACTTCTAAATACCGTCGGGTAACCTCCGATTCTAAAATCAATTCTTGCAAAAAGGTTTTGCCTATACTTTGATTGTTCATAAATCTTGGCTATTTCTTTAATGATACTAATTAGTAAATAGGTATTACTGTAGATCGTTTAAACTCATCTAAAACAAAGGTGCTTTTTATCTGCGATATATTATTAAGAGCGGCCAGTTTTTCTGATGAGAATTTATGATAATCATTAAGGTCTTTTACAATTACCTTTAGTAGAAAATCGTTTGCTCCTCCCATGAGATAACATTCTACGACCTCCGGAATTTTCTGAATAGCCTTTTTAAACTCTTTGATCTCTTTAAGCTTTTGTTTCTCAAGAGAAACACTGCAAAAAACAACCATCAGATTTTCCACTTTTGAGGTATCTAAAACGGCAACATACTTCTTAATAAATCCTGATGCCACAAATTTTTTAATCCGATTATAGATCGGTGTTTTGGAAAGATTTAATTTAGAAGATATTGTTTTTATATCTGTAGCTGAGTCCTCTTGCAGTATCTGCAATAACTGCTTATCTATTTTATCTAAATCCATGAGGGAATTTTTCCTTGATTGGTTACTAAAAACAAGCTAAAATACATTAAAATCCTATTATACTTTAAAATACAGGAATTAATACTATAATATCTCCATACCATATAACATAATCCTATATATAATACTTTTATAGGTATATAAATCTAATGCTATGGAAAATATGAAGCCAGAAAGTTTAATGATGTCTCACGGTTTTAAGCCAGAATTATCAGAAGGATCAGTAAAGCCTCCGATATTTCTAACTTCTACATTTGTATTCAAAACTGCAGAAGAAGGCAAGGCATTTTTTGAATTGGCTTATGGTCTCAGAACTAAGGATCAAAACGAAGAATTAGGTTTGATTTATAGCCGTATCAATAACCCTAATTTAGAAATACTAGAGGATAGACTATGTCTATGGGACAAAGCTGAAGACTGCGCCGTTTTCCAAAGTGGAATGTCTGCGATCAGTACCGTGTTACTCGAATTTTTAAAACCCGGAGACTTATTACTTTATAGCCGTCCTGTATATGGAGGAACGGATCATTTTATATCTCATGTACTCAAAGAGTTACATATCGATTCTATAGGATTTAGTCCAGAGCAGACTAAGGAAGAAATTATCGCATTAATTAAGCAATCCGGAAAGGAACAAAAATTATCCATGATCTACATGGAGACTCCTTCTAATCCTACTGGAGAACTCATAGACATAGAAATGTGCAGAGAAATTGCTGACACCTTCTCGAACCCTGATAAAAAAGTATATGTAGCTACGGATAACACTTACATGGGACCGTTATGGTCTAGTCCTTTATCTTTTGGGGCTGATATTGTTATCTATTCTGCTACTAAATATATCGGTGGGCATAGTGATTTAATTGCGGGTGCTGTACTCGGAAATGCAGAGGTCATGCATCGGATAAAAGTGCTCAGAACTTTCCTTGGTAACATGCCCAGTCCTCATACTTGCTGGTTATTACTCAGAAGTTTAGAAACTCTAAAAGTAAGAATGGAACAACAGGCAAAAAATGCCCAAGAAGTTGCCTCGTTTCTAGAAAGCCATGATAAAATATCTAGAGTCTACTATTTAGACTCAATACCTGAGACGTCTCGCAGCTATGCTATTTATAAAAAACAGTACACCTCTCCTGGGGCCATGATTTCTTTTGAAATAAAAGGAACCGAAAAAGATGCTTTTGTATTTTTGAATAAACTCAAGCTTATAAAGCTGGCCGTAAGTTTAGGAAGTACAGAAAGCCTTATACAACACCCCGCAAGTATGACTCACATCGGTATCGATCCAGAAGAAAGAAAGAAAATAGGCATTACAGAAGGTTTAATCCGACTCTCTATAGGAATCGAAAATTACGAAGATGTGATAATGGATATAAAAAATGCATTAGAAGGTTAAGTATAAGCTAAGGTGATAACCCTATTTTGCCTTCTCCAAAAATATCAGTTCCTTTTTTACCTGACGAAGCATCTTTTTGCAGTCTCGTTTTGCCGTGCTTAAAGTTTTCTTTGACTTTCTGTCTTTAAGCTCAGCATTATTATACACTTTTAATGATGTTTCTAGGCGATCTTTTATTTCTGTCAGAGCTCCTTTAGAATAATCTACAGTCCATTTTTTGCCTGTAAATCTTTTATTCTTTGCTTTAAAATATTCACTAAATTTTTTGGAAGCTTCTTGGTTTAGTTGGGCTACTTTATTTAGTCCATCTAGATCATTAGAGTACTCATCAAACGTAAGTTGCTTTTTTAAAACAGCCTTCCATTTACGGACTAGATTGTTTCCTTCTCCGAGCTCCTCTGATCTTTCTAGCTGTGCTTTTAATTTTTGCTTATCATCCTGTTTTAGAAACAAGGTAATGACCGTATCATAATCCATTGCTGAATTCCGAGCAATTTTTTCAGTTGGGAATTTAAAATCATTATAGGTGTAGACATCAGATTTTAATTGCCAAATCGGATCATAAGGCATATGTGTCTTAATCATAAAGTCTGGATCTCCATTATACCATTGCTTACTATATTTTTTCTTAAACTTCTTATTTTCTATATATCCAGCTGCCCATGTAGGATCGTACAATCGCCACTCCCCTCGTACTCTAACGGCATTCCATGCATGACCAAGACTACTGTTTATTTTACCTTTTGAATCCTTAGTGTAACCTGTAACAATATGCGTTTCATAACCCAGCTCTTGTAATAAACCATCAAATAACAATGCATAATGCTCACATACTCCTTTATGCTTTTTTAAAACGTGATTTAGTTTTACTCGATTTCGATCTTCTTGGTTTTGGCCTTTACCTTTGTTTTTAGATTTTCCTTTAGATCTGGAGGTATTAGATTTTTTAACATCTTCCACCATGGAATAGTCGTAAGCGATATTATCAGTGACCCAGTTAAAAACAGTCAGAACGGTATCTTCCTTAAAATCTAAATCATCTAGAATAGATTGCAATTGATCAGATTGCCCAAAACTGAACTGCCCAATAAATAAGAATAGAAAAGTGATTTTTCTCATGAGTAGTGATGTGGTATACTTCAAAAATTACATTGACGTAAGTCCTAGTATTCTATTACTAAATTAGAAGAACATTGACGTAAGTCTAAACTCTAAAATGCCTAGATAAATAAATCTAAGTTTTACGCTTCTTTTTCTTAGCAGCAGGAAATAAAACATTATTTAAAATCAGTCTATATCCTGGTGACGTAGGATGTAAACTAAGATCTGTTTCTGGATCACCCACAAAATGTCTGTAATCTTCTGGATCATGTCCACCAAAAAAAGTCCACTGCCCAAATCCAAATTCGCCATGGATATATCTCGTCTCATCTATCGCTTTATTTTGTCCGAGGATAAGTACCTCTGGCTTTACGTGCGATTTATGATAAGCTGTGGTCTGTCCCATAAAGCCTTTTACAGTACGGGTGTGGTTCTGGGTAAGCATGGTCGGTATAGGATCCCATTTTGCAGAAAAATCAAACAAGGTAAAATAGTCTTGCTCAGGATTTACTTTTCTCTTACGATTATCTATTGATGAAAACTCGTATTCCATGGGATTTTTTACTAGATCAAATTCTTTAAACGCAAATGTCTTAGAAAAATCAAGTTTACCATCTAGATTCTTATCCATACCATCATGATCAAAAACTTCGTGGCAGATATCGTGACCCTCGGCTGCTAACGCTATATCATAAGTGTCTGTTGCAGAACACATGGCAAACATAAAACCACCTCCAGATACATACTCTTTTATTTTTTTGGCTACGGCCAATTTTAACATCGATACTTTTTCAAAACCTAGTCCTTTTGCTAGCTCTTCCATCTTCTGCTGATTAATCTTGTACCACTTACTTGCATTATGACCTCCATAAAATTTACCATACTGACCCGTAAAATCTTCGTGATGTAAATGCAACCAATCATAAAGTGCCAGTTTATCTTCCAGTACCTCTCGGTCATAAACAACATCGTAAGGAATCTCGGCGTAAGTCAATACCAAGGTAACGGCATCATCCCAAGGTTGCAATTTTTTTCCCTTCGAATTAAAGTCAGGAGTGTACACTGCGATTTTAGGAGCTTTTTCTAGTTTGACTACTTCCTTATTTACCTCAGGATTAGAAATTTCTTCTCGGATCTTCAAAAATTGAGCATCAGCTATAACCTGATATTTTACTCCTCTAATTTTACACTCATCTTCGATAGGTTCTGCATACTTCATTGCAAAGCTACCTCCCATATAATTGAGGAGCCAGTAAGTCTCTACCTCATTTTCCAAAACCCAATATGCTATACCATATGCCTTTAAGTGATCGGTCTGGTTTTCTGCATCCATAGGAATCAGTATGTAGCTGGCCTGAGCTGAGAAGCTAAAACATAAAACCAAAATCAGAGAGGTAAGTAATTTTTGCATTTTCATATATTAAATCTATATCCAAAACGTATATAATGATTACTAAGTTGCACGTTTATAGTCCAAAAGTAGTATACATATTAATAATCATATATTGTTTGCGGTAATTATATCTTTGGAATAGAATATTTGCATCTTTGCAACGCTGTAAAAGAACTTCGTGTATTGGAAAATATAGTAATAAATTATCCTAGTTGGTACCTGATATTATGTCTGCTTTTAGGAGTAGTCTATGCTCTAATGATGTATTTCAGGGATGGTCGGTTTGAAGATAAGCCTGGATTTTTTAAATGGATACTCGGTATATTAAGAGGAGCTGCGGTAAGTATACTGGCTTTTTTACTCCTGACTCCACTCATAAAATCAGTTATAGAAAATCAGAAAAATCCGATTATCATTGTTGCTGAAGATGCCTCAGAATCTATAGAACAGTCCATGACGGCTGACCAACTAATTACTTATAAACAGTCGATAGATGATCTGACCATTGGCTTAAGCCAAAAATACGAAGTCAAAAGATTGCATTATGGTGATGAGGTAAAAACGGGTAAAGCTGATAGTTTTGCGTACAAAGTAACTAACCTATCTAACGCTATAAAATATATCTCAGATAATTACGGCGATCAAAACGTAGGTGCTGTGATCATGACCGGTGATGGTATTTTTAATGAAGGTTCTAATCCGATTTATCAAAACTCAGACCTAGTATCCCCTCTCTACGCAGTTGCTCTAGGTGATACTACGCAGAAAAAAGACCTCGTCTTAAAGGATGTATTCTTTAACAAAATCGTTTATCTCGGTGATCAATTTAATTTACAGATCGATATCGCTGCTCAGAATTGTTCTAACCAGCAGACTAGTTTACAAATTTTTGAAGTGAGCGAAAATGGGCAGAAAAAATTAAAAGAAGAAAAGATAAATATTAAGGGCAGTGATTTTTTTACAACTCGTGAATTAACGCTTGACGCGAATAAGGCAGGTATTAGAAAATTTAGAGTGGTGACTACAGGAATCAAAGGAGAGGCTCTATCCTCTAATAATTCCAAAGACATCTATGTAGAAGTTCTAGATGCGAGACAAAAAATATTGCTTTTTGCGGACTCTCCTCATCCAGATATAGCAGCATTAAAGTCTGGAATATTAAATAATAAGAACTATACGTTTGAGGTAAAATATGCAGTACGAGATAATCCGGTGATGACTGATTATGATTTAGTGATTTTCCACAACCTTCCTTCTGCTGAGACAAATCTATCTACTCAACTGGAGATCCTGAATAGAAGAAAAACACCCAGACTTTTTATAGTCGGTCGTCAAACGCATCTACCTACATTTAATAAGGTACAGGAGATCGTGACATTAGGTGGTAATAATACGCAGACAGACGAAGTGCAAGCTATTTTTAAATCTGGTTTTAGTTCGTTTACTATCGATGAAGAATTAAAAAAGAATGTAAGTCGGTTTCCACCACTGATCGCTCCTTTTGGGAAGTATGCAGCAGGACCAAAAGCTAATGTGTTATTATATCAACGGATCGGAAAAGTGGATACGGACTATCCATTAATGAGTTTTGGGGAAGAACAGCGGACTAAAACTGCAGTGATAACAGCAGAGGGATTATGGAAGTGGAAGCTATTTAACTATCTAGAAAAACAAAATCACGATGACTATAATACTCTGATCGGAAAGATCATCCAGTTTACTGCAGTAAAAGATGACAAGAGAAAATTCCGGACAGATGTAGGTAAAAACGTGTATAAAGAAAACGAAGCCGTCCGCTTCGAAGCACAACTTTTTAATGATAGCTACGAATCTATAAACGAGCCAGATGTATTTATCAGCATCTACGATGCTAATAAAAAAGAATATAAATACACCTTCTCTAAAAAAGACAATTATTACTTGCTAGAACCTGGATTATTTAAAGAAGGTAGATACTCCTACCAAGCCAAAACAACTTATAACGGTAAAGAATTAACCGATAAAGGTAACTTCTCTGTAAAGTCCATCCAGCTTGAACAGTATGACCTCACCGCGAGACATGATGTACTCGTAAATTTAGCCGATAAATACGGAGGTAAAGTATTTTACCCTAACCAGATCGATGAGCTCAGTAGTGCGATCTTATCTAACGAAAAGATCAAACCGATCTTATATGCTAGTAACAAAACACAATCAATCCTGAATATCAGGTGGATTTTAGGAGCTCTGATATTATTGCTCATACTAGAGTGGTTTCTTAGAAGGTATCATGGTAGTTATTGATGTAGATATTAGATATCTAGACTTTAGATTATTACCTATTAGACTTAAGATTATTAAATATTTACTTTGTCGGTAATCCATCGAGACAATTTGCTGCTTTAAATAAAAATGGATAAGTCTTATCCTATAGATTCTTACTATTTTAGGAAAAAGCACATATATGAAAAACCACATCATACTTCTCATTTGCTGTTTTCTGATTTCCTGTAATGATCAAAGCGAGGCAGATTCTCATGTCGGAACATGGACAGTGGATCATGTCATTTATACTTGTATGGACAATAATGTACAGCAAGAAGATATCGAGTATATCGCTAATGATTTTGGATGTGTAGTGATAAATGGTCAAAGCAATCACTGCATTACCCTAATACTGAATAGTGATAATACGGGCCAGCTTACAACTGGAAAATCAGCGACTGCGATAACAGATAATATCACTTATCAATTTAATAACAATAGTGACTTACTCAGAATCTGTAAATCGGAAAACGATTGTATTGACTATACATTTCTAGATGACGAAATTAGAATTAGAGAAATAGAAAATCTTGGTGGAACGAGTTCGTGTATTATTTCCATAAGGTTAAGGAAGTAGTTTTCTCTTTTGCATTTAGCCGTCTTACGTCCACATATCGTAACTAGCAATTTTAATTTTATAAAAACCTTTTAGAAAAAATTCCTTATCTTACAAGAGCTACCTAACCAGTCAGCATATATTGTTTTATTAGAATCACTATAACTTATGTATTTCTTTCCGAGAGAAATACCGGCTGTTAGGTTAGGACTATGGTTTCTTTTAGGAATTATATGCTCTTCTTTTTTTCCGAGTATCTCTTACTCCTTATCCATTATAGGTAGTCTCGTTATTTTATTTATTGGACTTGCCATCGATGGTTTTAAATATCGTTTTACCAAAGGTATATTTATAACACTTCTAGTTTTTTCTCTGGGGTTTACCAGGAATAGTATCGAGGAAACTTATTTACCTGATCATCATTTTGAATCACTATCCTTTACCTCAGGTGATATTATAGGAGTTATCCATGAAGATCCAATATCTAAAAACAGTTATCGCTCTACCTTAGCTGTAGAATACATTTCCGGAGACAAAGAAAACACATTATCCGCAACTGATAAATTTAATTCCGCTAAAGGAAACCTCTTAGTCTATATAGAAAAAGAAGATCGCAGTAAAGCCCTAAAAGCTGGAGACCGTATACTCTTGCATACCACGATACGGCCAATCCGTCCTAATGGAAATCCATACTCTTTTGATTTTAAAAACTATCTACACCACCGCAGTATCAATCATCAGTGTTTTATAAAATCTCATGACTGGGAATATTTAAGTGCAGGACATTTACATCCTGTTCTAAATTTAACTCGGGATATCCGCCAGTCATTCCTGGAAATATTACAAAAGCATATCAGTAGTGATGCAGAGGAAGCGATCGCTGCAGCTCTAGTTCTGGGATATAGAAACCTCCTGACGGAAGATGTATACGACGCATATACAGATACTGGTTCGGTCCACGTTCTGGCTGTAAGTGGTTTACACCTGGGCATACTTACAGGAATGTTGCTTTGGCTTTTTGGACTAATAAAGACTGAGTCGAGAGTAGTAGAAATTATAAAAATGAGTCTGGTGATTATTGCGATTTGGATGTTTGCATTGATAACTGGTTCGGCTCCAGCTGTACTGCGAGCCGCCACTATGTTCACCTTATTTATTATAGGCAAAAAGTTATTTAAGGATATCAATACGTATAACATTCTGGCAGCCTCAGCTATACTTTTACTTCTAGTAGATCCTTTTCTATTATTCCAGGCTAGCTTCCAGTTTTCCTATCTAGCTCTAACGAGTATATTATACTTTCAGCCTAAATTATCGATATGGTGGATACCCGATAATAGGATCATCCGGTTTTTTTGGAATCTGGCGATTCTGGCTCTAGCTGCACAGATTCTCGTCTTCCCGATTACAATTTACTACTTCCATAAATTCCCACTGTACTTTGCACTAAGTGGAATCATCGCGGTTCCTTTTGCTGGAATTATACTATGGATAAGTGTTATGCTATTTATAATGGAATTTATTTTTCCCTTGGCAAATGTGGTCGTCGGCTATCTTCTCAATCTATCACTTAGCTGGTTCCTAAAGATGATACTGAGTATACAGCAATTACCATTTTGCAGTCTCGACGGAATACTGATTAATTACCAGCAAATGATTTTAATTTATGTCGGACTGATTCTCATGATGGCCTGGTTTAGTCTGCAATTAAAAAGAATTATATTTCCCATCTTAAGCATAGCCATTGTATTTATGGTTAGCAGTTCCTTTACGCTGATCAAAAACATAAACCAAAAAGAGATCATCGTATATGACGTAAATGGAGGTATCGCCACGGATATTTTTTATGGACGTAACTGTTACACCTATGCGGAGAAAAGTATAAAACCATCATCTTTAGAATTTGCAGCCTCTAACTATCGGTTATACCATCAGATAAAAAACACCATCTCTCTAACTGATGAAATTTATAATGATGCTACCCTATCAAATCACTATGGATACTTATCCACTAAGTATAAAAATATTTTGATTCTAAACCAGAACACACCGATCCCTCATGCGGATAGCTTACGCGTAGATCTACTTATCATCGGAGATATAAAAGAGGACAAGCTTACTAAGGCGATGGAATGGATTAAAGCAGATCAGATCGTATTAGGAAGATCCGTTCCATTCTGGAAAAAAGAGGCATATCTGGATATTTTAAACAACGATAAAATTCATGACATTTATTTAAAAGGAGCATATATAGAAAAACTATGAATACATCACTAAACGATTACCTCAATTATACCAAGGCAGAAAGAAAGGGGATTTATCTGCTGACATTCTTATTTTTTACTGGAATCGCTATTTACTTTAGTCTTCCTTCTCTTATTATGGATCGGACCGCTGCGGATCTGAAAATAGATCAAGTTTCGCACACTTTTAAACCGCATGATAATAAATCACGATCAGAAGAAAAAGGGAAACTTATACCTGATACTTTATCCGATAATAAAAATGGAAAGGAGAAAAGATATTATAACTCTAATGACCACAAGTCGGGTTTCAGAGATCATAAAAAATTGGCTGTAGCCGAAAGAAAAAAAAGTAATGTCAAAAATTATTCTTACAAAAATAAGTCGTATCAAAACAAGTCATTCCAAGGCAATACTTATCCTAAAAAATCCTATAAAAAATGGTCACCCGAATTAAAACCATTTGATTTTAACCCTAACACGATATCTAAAGATGAATTACTAAAAATGAATGTGTCTTATGCCATAATCAATACGCTGGACAAGTATCGCAATAAAGGAGGTCAATTTAAAACTAAGAAAGATCTTAAGAAAATATACACCATGACAGATTCTATTTACCAGATACTACAACCATTTATCCAGCTTCCAGAATCCGTCGCTAAATCCACATTCACCAAACCAAAATCAATATCGACTATTTCTTTTTATGATATAAATACGGCCACCGCTGAAGAGCTACAAGGGCTAAAAGGCATCGGCCCTGTTTTGTCCAAAAGAATCATAAAATTTAGAGATAAGCTCGGAGGATTCCACTCCATCGATCAGATAAAAAGTACCTATGGTTTAGAGGATTCTGTTTATCAAAACATACTTCCCTTCTTGCAATTAAGCAAAACTATAACTGAGATAAATATTAATAAAGCGGATTTTAATGAACTAAATAGTCACCCATATATCAGTTTCCAATTAGCAAAAGTGATTATCAATTACAGAGATCAACATGGCCAATTTACAGATGTAAACGAATTGCAAAATATCAAAATACTCTCAGCAGAAAAATTTAAAGAAATAGAACCATACCTAAGCGTTAATTAAGCCTAACATTACAATCATTCCTATTTAATAATATGACGTATTGATTTTGGCTTTCGCCGAATGTAAGATGACTAATAAAATAACATTTAGGAGAGCAGATACTATAATTTAGTCGTCACGATAGAATTACTGAATGATCACCATAAATCCATATTATATTTAAAATATATTATAAATAATTATATATGTTTTAAATATGAAAGCCCTAGAACAGTCACTTTTTAGTAGCACCATATGAGCAAAAAATCATTATTATCCTTAGAAATAGCACCCTTAGCTATCATCATTCTTGCGTATTATTAAACTATACAAGTTGTTAGACTGTTTTACACTTTTAGTATAAGTGATCTTTAGAAAAAACTCTAATAGGTTATGCATTATGAAATGATAACACATTATCCGGTTTATTATATAGTTTTGCTCTCTTGTAATTTATGAAGCAGCTTTTTACACTCAATAAATATCTAATACGCTATAAATGGCACTTTATCCTAGGGATATTGTTTGTAACCGGATCTAATTATTTTAAGGTAAAAATACCTCAGACGATAAGAAAAGCACTGGACTACGTAATCGGCTTATTGAAAGATACAGCTGATGTTGACCAAGAGATCTTAAGTAAATCGTTGATAGAGTTTTCCTTGATTATACTTGGATTTGCTGCTCTGATGGGTGTTTTTATGTATTTTATGAGGCAGACTATTATCGTCATGTCCAGACTGATAGAGTACGATCTGAGGAAAGATGTTTACGATCACTACCAAAAGTTAGATGTATCATTTTATAAGACTCATAAAACTGGAGATATCATGTCTAGGATCTCCGAAGATGTATCTAAAGTGAGAATGTATCTGGGACCAGCAATACTTTATGGTATCAATTTAACGTCTCTATCAGCTCTCGTCATTTACTCTATGTTTAATGTAAGTGTAAAACTGACTCTTTATACCTTATTACCTCTTCCATTTTTATCTATATCTATATATTTTGTCAGTAGGATTATACATCGTAAATCTGGAATTATTCAAAAGCAGTTATCTAAGATCACCAGTGTAGCTCAGGAGGTTTACTCCGGAATAGCTGTCGTTAAATCATATGTACAAGAAGATTCTTTTCTTAAACATTTTGATCAGCAAAGTGAAGATTATAAGGATCGGGCATTAGACCTAGCAAGGGTAAATGCTTTCTTTTTTCCGCTGATGATTTTACTAGTAAGTAGCAGCACGCTGCTTACTGTATACATAGGATCTATAGAAGTGGCTAATGGTAATATATCTCAAGGAACCATTGCCGAATTTATTATTTATGTAAATTTCCTGACCTGGCCTTTTACCGCAGTGGGATGGGTTGCATCCATTATCCAGCAGGCAGAAGCTTCTCAAGAAAGAATAAATGCCTTTTTAGATCGAGAACCTCTGATCAGAAATTATAATAATGATCCTTTTGAGATCCTAGGAGAAATCGAATTTAGAAATGTCAGTTTTACCTATCCAGAGACAGGTGTAAAGGCAATTAATAATTTAAGCTTTAAACTAAAGCGTGGAGAAAAACTAGCCCTAATTGGAAAGACAGCTGCTGGTAAGTCTACGATTGTGGATTTAATTTTGAGAACCTATGATATCGATCAAGGACAAATTTTACTCGATGGTACAGACTTAAAAGATATAAATCTAGAAGACCTAAGAAGACAAATAGGATATGTCCCTCAGGATGTATTTCTATTTTCTACTACTATCGCAGATAATATTAGATTTGGTAATCCGGAAGCCACAGACGAAATGATCAAAAAATATAGTGCTCATGCTGCGGTAAAAGAAGACATAGAAAAACTACCTCAGCAATACGAGACTATGGTAGGAGAAAGGGGCGTTACTCTATCCGGTGGGCAGAAACAACGGATCTCATTAGCTAGAGCCTTTATTAAAGGACCTAAGATGGTAATACTAGATGACAGTCTTTCTGCCGTAGACACTAAAACCGAACGAAAAATATTAGATTATATTAAACACGCTATAGAAAATAAAACAGCGATTATTATTACACATCGCATCTTTTCTTTGCTCGATTTTGATCAAATAATATTCCTAGAAGATGGAAAAATTCTGGAACAAGGAAGTCATGAAGAGCTCCTGAATCTGAAAGGAAATTACTACGAACTGTACGAAAAACAACAATTAGAAACAGTTTAGCATTTTCTTTAATATGTTATTTTGTGGCAAAAGATTTCTTTTCTTTAAATGTAAGTCCTATTTTGTTCTAAAGAAAAAACTGTTGTTGTGGAAAAAGGAGACAAAAAATTTGAAAGCGTCTACTCTACTAAAGTGAGAGCCGGAAAAAGAAGAACCTACTTCTTTGATGTAAGAAAGACAAAAGGTGAGGATTTTTATATAACCCTCACGGAAAGTACCAGGAAATTTGATGGTAATGGTTACGAAAGGCATAAGCTCTTCTTGTATAAAGAAGATTTTAATCGCTTTATGAAAGCCATGGAAGAAACTGTAAATCATGTCAAAACGGAATTAATGCCGGACTATGATTATGAAGAGTTCGAAAAAAGACAAGCAGAATGGGAAGCCAAGCGAGCTGAGGAAGAAGCTGCTGGTATAACTTATAACCCTACTGCCGCATCTTCAAAAGAGTCCACTCCTGCTGTGGAAAAGCCTAAGGCCGAAAGTTCTGAAAGTACTGAGTCTACAGAAAGCACGGAGGCCTCTGAGGACGACATGAGCTGGTAGAAAAGAAAAAAAGCTGTTTTTAAGAAAACCAATTTGACGATGCGTAGCACTTACGTATCGTCTTTTTTATTTATACTAGTATTATGTTATTGATAAAATAGATATCTCCATCTACTCCAAGATGAAGTAGTTTTATGACAATCTGATACAATCGATCACAAATACTTAATTTAGGTAAAAACAAAAAAAATCAATACTTTAGGTCACATAAGATCCCAATAATGCAACTTTCTAAAAACACTGCAGAAGTATTAAATAAAATACGATCTGGAAAAGTAGGTAGAGATGAAGTAATCACCTCTCTTTATAATGACCAAAATCTAAAATCTAAAGTATATAATCAGGTTCTAAAAAGAGGGGGTAATATTAATGATGCTCAAAGTGTTTTTAATTTATGCTTAGTTCAGTTTTTTAAAACTGTTACAAAAAACAGGTCCCTTACTATCGATATCAATTTAGAGGCGTATATAATAGCTATTGCAAAAAATGTATGGTTCCAAGAATTAAGAAAAAACGCAAAAACAATGACTACTGAGATAAATGATAATCTCGATGTATCAGAAGAAAACAACTCAGAATCTCTATTGTTAAATATTGAGAAAATGGATTTATTAAGCGATTTATTATCGAAATTAAAAAGAAGATGCAAAGATGTACTTATGTACTGGGCAAACGGTTATAGTATGGAAGAAATAGCACAAATGTGTGATTACAAAAGTGCAATGATGGCCCGAAAAAAGAAATATCAATGCATGAAAGAATTAATAGAATACGTGTCTAAAAACCCTCATATTAGATCAGCCATATCATGATAGATTTTTACGAACATATAGATGATTATGTCGAGGGTAAATTAGATCAAAGCACTTTAGATTTAATGAATCATGCCATTGCTAAAGATCATAATCTAAAAGAGGCCATTACGAACTACCCTACGGCGAAGAAAATATCCGAGGCGTTATTAGAAATAGATATTCTAGAAAAAATAAAATCTCTAGAGGATACAAATCTCAATGAGACAGGCACTGGATCAGCTCAAATCAATTATAAAAAAGGAATCGCATTTCTTATTGTTTTTATAGCAATACTATCCTTACTTCTAGGGTATAATTACTTATCTAATCAAAAAACGGCTAATCAAAACGAACTCTTTGCCAGTCTCTATACACCACCGATAGATAGCCAAGCCGTAAGGTCTATTATGATAGAAGATAAAGACGCCTTTAGTAAAGGCAAACATTATTTTAGTCTAAATGATTATTCTAAAGCATTAGTGCACTTTAATGAAGCGGAAAAGGAATTATCCAATGCTAATACTACTGTGGATTATACCAAAAGTGAATTATTTTACTGGATCGGACATGTCTATATAAACAATAAAGAATGGGCTTTAGCCAAGAAATATTTTGAAAAAAGTCAAGAAAAAGGAAGCCAGGAAAACATAGCTCTTATAGAACGCATCCAAGAATTTTAATCTTACTTCTTAGCTTACCTCCGTTTACAAAAAATGAAAAATAAGTTAGATTAAGGGGTCACGTTTTCTATAATCGATGCATCTTTTAAATATTATGTACGAACTTATAGAAAACATCAAAACTGTGGATCCAGAAATCACTAAACTCTGTCTTCCTACTAATAGTGGTTTTATATTCCTCTTTCCTAAGGAGATAATATATATCCAATCTTTTAATGCTTACGCATATCTATACGCGGTAAGTGGAGAGAAAATTTTTATTAATAAATCTCTAAAAGAGATGGAATCCTTATTAAATGAGGATGCCTTTTTTAGGGTCCATAAATCTTTTATAGTCAACTTGCAAAAAATAAAACGTTATGTCCGGAATGGAGCCGACCATCTAATCATGGAGAATGGAGAAAAACTTCCGATTAGTAGAAAAAAGAAAAAAGACTTACTCGACTTATTGCTCTCTAATAAAAACAAGAATATATAAATGAATTCCATCTATTGCTAATTTTAAAAAATAGGTAAATATTTTCAAAAAGAAATTTAAACCCATTGATCATACCTGAGATTTTTTTTGTCTCGGGTATTTTTTTTTGAAAATATTCGGGAAATCAGGTAACGAATTTAGAATAAAGGGCATCTAATAATAAAATAGGATTTTATCCATCGCTAAGAATTCTTTTTTGATTAAGTTTTAAGTAGGTTTTTTAATACCCTAGGCTTCTTTCTGGAGCTTGGGGTTTTTAAATAATAATACATCGTGATCATGCATAACTTTAAGCCATAAATGGAGGGATAATACTGATTAGCATAAAACCCGGAAATACGACCAAAATTAAAAAAGGGTAATCGTTAAAGAAACGACTACCCTTTTATCAATTAAGATAAATTTTCTATTTACTAATGATTAGCTTTTTGGTAACTACATCATTGTTTGACTTAAGGTTTAGAAAATAAACTCCAGAAGGTATTTCTTCTATATTAATATTCATAGAAAGTCCAGAATTATCTGCATTCCATTTTAACTGATGTAATACTTTTCCTGACATATCTACTATGTATAATTCCATATTATCATCATTGGCGGAAGCCAATGAAATGGTTACTACATCTTGTGCAGGATTAGGTACCACAGATGATATAGCAAGTGTAGTTAAATCTTTATCACGTTGTAAAACTACTGGATCAAAAATCTCAACATATCCATCATAATCAATAGTCATTAATCGATAAAATGTAATCAAAGAAGGAGTATAATCTCGAACAGTATAACTATTCTTATCAGATCCCCCTTGTGATCTAATCTGATCTAATTTATCCCAGCTGATCCCGTCATTAGAAAATTCTACTATTTGATACTGATTATTTATCTCACTAGCAGTAACCCATGAAATCAAATTGTAATCTTTTAAAGCAGTCGCATTAAACGCAACTAAGTTTACAGGAACAGATGATGTCGCCGCCTCAAAGTCTACACAATCGGTATCCTCAGCCATCGGTATTTGATGAAAATCAAAACAAAATCCTGACTCTTCTATACTTCCGTTAGATGCAAATTTTATAGTTATACATCCTCCATTTTGATTAGCAAAATAACAGTTACCATCTGCTAAACCGTTTCCAAAATCCGCATCTCCCTGAGACTCTCCACATAAAGAAATAGTATAACCTTCTCCATTTACTTCCAGTTTATCAGTAGTACATGCAGCATCACTTTCTATATCTACGTAATCAAAGGTCACGGCTGGACTCATCCCTTCTTCTGTACATAAAGTCCAAGTTATTTCCTCATTAGATGCATAAGAGGTAACTCCATCATGACAAGGTGGATAGCATACTTTTTGTCCTACATTAGGATCTAAATCCACAGTATGTTCTTCTGTAGCAATAGCAAGTGGACCAGTAGTTACGACCTCATTATTAGTACAAGTCTGTTCTAAATAAATATCATAATCCGTACATGCATTTAAATCATTAAAAGTCATCGGACTAGTAGCATTTAAATATTCTGTACAAGAAGAAGATCCTACAGAAATTCCTTGAGGACAGATCCATACTTTTTCTTGTGATAGCTCACTTGTCATGCTTGTCCAGCTTACCTGAGCTCGTTTAGTTCCGACATATTCCTCATTAAGAGTAACTCCGTTATCACATCCTAAGCATTCTGTAGATAGATTATATTCGCTATTAGGTGTAAGATTTTTAGAACCAATGTTTATATAATAAGTAGCTCCAGCATCAGAGTCCCACCAAGCCGTTTTTGTATTTACAGCCTCTTTTACAAAACTTGTCAATGAATTACATACCATAGAACCATCACAGCCACCATCAAAAGATACCAAAACAGTAATTTGCATATTAGTAGTATCCGCTAATCCTTTGACTGTAACTTTCATGGTATTTCCTGTACCTATCATCGTATACCATAAATCTTCTACACCATATCCTTTACATGCATTTACACCACTATCAGTAGCTCCTTCTGTGGTACCGTAAATACCGCTTACTCCACAGTCGAGCGTAATAGCTCCGCAGGCCTCATCATTTACAGGTGATGTATAAATACAGGTAGAAAATGAGCACGTAGCATTTGCATTATAATTTTCTGCACTAGAATCTGTACAACCTATAAAGCCACAATCAGCATTATCTCCTATCGGTAAGAGATAAACATTATCTACATTTTGGCCGGAAGAGAGCAATGCGTTATCTGATTTACGCACAAGTTCCCAAGAAATCTCGTGAACAAATTTTCCTGCAGTAGTTCTTATACTATAACAACCATCTGGCAAACATAAATCTTCTGTACCATAGGTACCTGAAGAAAGTTCAAAAGGTCCTGCAGCGACTACTTTACCGCAATCACTATTGAGACTGTAAATCGTAAGTTGGTTATTTGTCCATCCATCTCCATATGTATCATACATTTTAAGCAAGAGATCGTTAGAATCGCACTGGGCCGCACTGCCGACTATAAAAGTCATACTGAGAGCCACAATCATTAAGGGTACTAATTTTTTCATAACTGGTTTATCAATTAATAAATAAATTGTCTAATTCGCTAATAGCCAATAGACAAAACCTAAAAACTTATCTCGACAACTTATAAAGTCATTGAGACAAAAAATACCAGTAAAAGTGAGGAAACGATTAAGGGTGTTCCAAGAATTACTGATTAGAAATTATTCTAATATGATATCTACCCAATTTGCATAAAGTGTACCAAAGTGGTCAGTAACCACAAATATATTACAATTTTAACACATGTGTTAATTTCTTAATATGTTAAAGCAAAAAAAAGTGGTTACTTTTTAGTAACCACTTGCAAATTATAATCCCATGAACATATCGTGAATAAAAATTGTGCCTTTCGCGAAAAGGCAACCAAACTCAATATTTTAACCAAAAAATATATTTAAACTCAATCTTATTTTTTTTTGATGAGATTTAAAAGTAGTCAGAGGAGAAAAAGCGTTCCTAATGAATTCACTCCTCTGACGTTATAATCCCATGAACATATTTGAATTTTAAAGAGTAAGTTCTTTTACCGACCCTCATGAATAAAATTCATATTACAAATATGCATCTGAATGAAGGATGTAACAAGTACAAAAATGAATAATTGTTACAATTTTAAGTGCAACTAAATAACATTTTTAGATTTTAAATAACTGATATACAGATATTTACAAAATATAAATGTTCTAAAAACTGTGGTAAATTTTGCTAAAAAGGGTTCGAAAAATCTGGATTTTCAAGAAATTTTTGATCACTAAGCGTTAAAAGAAAGGCTTTCAGTGCTTGTTTTTGAGTATTATCTAAGTTTATGGAGTCTAAAAACGCTGATTTAGTAGGAGAATAAAAGCCACCTGACACGTAATGATCTATCACTTCATCCAATGTCTCAAAACGACCATCATGCATGTATGGAGCCGTAAATTCGATGTTCCTTAATGTAGGTACTCTAAATCTTCCTTTATCTCCCTGTATCCCAGTAATGCCACCTAGTCCTTGGTCGATAAAGTCATCTACTGATATAATAAAATCTAGACCATTATTTTCATAGTCATTATTAGTAAATAGAGGTTGATCATGACAATGGAAGCATTGAGCATCAGGAATATCTGGATTATTACCTTGGTAAAAGTCCGTAAACATCTCAAACCCCAATCTTTCTTCATCAGAAAAAACATCTAAACCCATCAAAATGCGATCAAACCGCGATTCCTTGCTGCTTATTAATGATCTCTCAAACTGAGCAATCGCCTTAGCTGCGAGTTCCTTAGTGATCTCTGATTTATTAGTAATTCCAAAAGCCTTTCTAAATTTCTCTGGATACTGCTCGTGATTAATCAGATCTTCTATAACATCAGGCCATTGATGCTGTAATTCCAGTGGATCTTCTATAGGTAATAAGGCTTGTTCCTCTAAGGTCATCACTCTCCCATCCCAAAATAATCCTCGATTATTAAATCCTACATTTAATAAGGACATCGAACTACGTTTACCTTCAATTCCCCCTACACCATTACTAAATGCTTTATTATCTGTAAAGCTTCCCTGTTGTAAATGACATGAAGCACAAGAGGTCGTACTGTCAATGGATAATATAGGATCAAAAAACAAATGCCTTCCTAGATCAATACCTTCGACCGTCAGTGGATTATCATCAGGTATTTCTAAAATAGGAAATAGCGGATTTCCTATATCCAGTATTACAGCTTGCGGATCATAAGCTATATCTTCTAATGAATCATCAGCAGGAGGTGTTACTATAGGCTCATCATCACACGACCATAAGAGTAACAAAGAAACTAAATATATCCAGCTATTTATTCTCATTAGTAGCTACTTTATTAATGTAATACACAATAATCACAACGCAAATTAATAATGTTTTGTTTTCTTAAAATATGTTCTAATTTAAGTCTAAAACTAGCATTAAAACCAACCCCTCTTTTTAATTAAACGTTTTGCTAAAATTATTCTTTATTAGTGTTATGATCTCTGCATCAGTAGAAGTACTGACATCTATTCCTTCTAGTAATTTTCTATACTCTATTAAAATGGGAATTCTTATATCAGCTCCTACGACATTATTTAGCTCCTTACTGATATCGATGGCGTACACATCATTAATCTCTGCATTTATCTGAGTCACTATTCCTGAGGTTGTATCTCTTTCCATTTGATATCTCCATGGAACAAACTGACCATTCATAAAAAGTGTATCCACAAAAGGAAGAAGTACAAACTCACTATCGACAGTAGATAAATCTAAATTTGACAAACCGATTCCTATTTTAAAACTCACTTTATTTAGTGGTTCTTTAATTTTCACCTTTCCGATTTCGTAGCTCGATTGTTCAGTAGTAATCAGCCTAAAATCATTTTTAAAATAAGAGTCTATCCCGTCTACATTAAGTAATATGGAGTCCTCTACGTAATGTTCTTGGCCAGCAGTATCTGTCAGCACGATATCTGAAATAAAAAAAGCAAATTGTCGGAAGACAAATGGATTATCAAAATCATCTATGAGCGTATCCGCCACGTTGAACATGGTGCTATCATATCTATGAGAAAACTGCATGATCAAATCAGGGAATTCACAACAATCTAAACAACTTTCGTCCGCACTAAGATCATAATTAGTAGCAAAGAAATCAAGGCAGGCCTCATTGCGTTCATAGCAACCGATCAAGACAAAGCTGAAAATAAAAAAAGTAATATAGTTAAGAACGCTCTTTCTCATAATCCATCAATATTTTTTTGACGGTTTCTTTAACTTGAATTGAAAAATCTTTTTCCTGTATCCAGTTAAAGTATTGTTTATCTCTAGATAGAACGGCTCCGACAGGTTGACCGATATACTTTCCAAAATTAAAAACGATCTCACCGTTAGGATCATACTTTAATCGATTAGTAACATCTACTGTCCGCTTATCATTTGTAAATTCATACAATGCAGCCATATCATTTCGGATAGGTTTCTCTAGGATCTGCCCATCTCTCGTCTCGTAGTCTTCATCTTTATATCTTTCTAGCTGACCTTTAAGAACCGCTGCTGTTGCTCTTACATCCTCTAAAGCATCATGGGCTCCTACAAGTTTTTGTCCAGTATAAAATTTATAAGCTGCAACTAGTGTACGAGGTTCCATTTTATAAAATATGGTTTGTACATCTATAATCCTACGGATATTTACATCAAAGGAAATATTTGCTCGATAAAATTCCTCCATAAGTATCGGAACATCAAAACGATTTAAATTATATCCTGATAAATCAGAATCTCCTATAAATTCAAAAATTTCCTGAGCCACATGCGGAAAAAGAGGCTTATTAGCCACATCACTCGCAGAGATCCCATGTACAGCAAATGACTCTTCCGAGATAGGGATACCCGGATTTATGAGCATTTCTAGCTCTATCGGTTCTCCACCTTCTTTTTTATATTTTATCAGACCGATCTGAATAATCCGATCCTTTATGACATTAAGACCGGTTGCCTCAACATCAAAAAACACTAAATCTTTATCTAAATTAAAATCCATAGTTTAGTTTATTAATGTAAGGTACTGAGAAAATCCAGACGAGTAGGCTGTCATAAGACTATCATTTTGATTATAAATAAAACATGCTTCTGCATCTGGTATTTGTTCTATAAATGTTTTGGCTTTCGCCAATCCTTTTACCATACATGAAGTGGACAGTGCGTCTGCTGTCATGCAATCCTTTGTAATTACAGAAACACCTAGCAGATTAGATCTTTCTGGATAACCAGTCTTAGGATTAATAGTGTGACTGTATTTTTTACCATCTACCTCATAAAAATTACGGTAGTTTCCTGAACTCGCCATAGCCACATGATCTAACTGTACGAAAATATCCGCCTGATTTACAGCCACATTTTCTACAGGTCTATTTATTCCGACGGTCCAAAATTTGTTCTTTTTATTTTTACCGTGAGCTACTAACTCACCACCGATATCGACTAGGAAATTAGTAATTCCCATATCTAATAATTTTTTCGCTATAATATCTACTGCATACCCTTTGGCTATAGCCGAAAAATCCAGTTCGGTTGCATTACGTTTTTTAGAAATTACGATACGATCATTCATTTCAAATTCGTCCACCAGGGTCATAGAGACTATCGCTCTGATACTATCAATATTTTTATTTAGACTCGCAGCGGATCTATCTTTTTTCTCATATCCAAATCCCCAATGATTTACTAACGGCATGACCGTAGGATCAAAATCCCCATCAGACAAGTCGTACATTTTCTTAGCCGCTTTATAAACTCTGTAAAAATGCAGTTGAGCTACATCATTAGTATCTAAAGTGATATCCCCATACTCATTAAACATAGAAATTACGGCATCCTCCTGATAGGTACTGAGTCCATCATTTAGAATTTTCAACTCTAAATTTAAAATTCGTTTTAGACTATACGGAGTGTAGTCTGATGACTCATAGGTAACATTATAGGTGGTACCCATCGTGCTACCAGTAAAAAAGTGATGATCGGTTTTTACAGTTGTATCACTCTTACAACTTATGACCAGAAGTAATAAAGTGGCGATAAAAAAATAATGGTTTCTACTCATTAAATTACACCTTCATTTTCCGCTTCGTTTGCGTACGAATTTAATTTAACCGGGTCTTTTTTTGTCCGCAATTTCATATTCAAGAACTCCACGACTAGAGAAAAAGCAATTGCAAAATATAGATATCCTTTAGGCACTACTCCTATATGAGATCCAAAAATAGAGAGGTTTGCAAGATGGCCTCCTTCTAAAATCAACATAAATCCGATCAAAATAAGGAACGATAATCCGAGCATTTGGATAGTCGGATGACGATTTACAAAACGGCCAACTGGTACCGCAAATAACATCATAATAAGAACAGAAAAAACTACTGCGATAATCATTATAACTAATGCTCCCTCTACACCGTTCGTCATTCCCACTGCTGTCAAAATAGAATCAAAAGAAAAAACAATGTTGATTAAAGTAATCTGTACTATAGCTGATGATAATGTCGATGTCTTTTTTTGAGCACCATTTTCATGAGCATGATCCCCTTCTAGTTTTTCGTGGATTTCTGAAACAGACTTATATAGCAGAAAAACACCTCCAACAATAAGTATAAGACTCTGACCAGAAAATCCAGCTTGAAACCATGAGAGGTCTATACTTATCCACGGATCTTTCATAGCGATTAGCCAAGTAATCCCAAACAATAAAGCAATACGCATTCCCATCGCTAATACTAATCCTATGTTAGTAGCCTTAGCTTGTTGCTCCTTAGGTAATTTACTAGCTGCGATACTGATAAAAATAATATTATCGACACCGAGTACAATCTCCAGAAAAGTCAAAGTCAATAAACTCAACCATACAGCCCCTGAAGCAAAGTCGGGCATCGTCATCAGATAGAAAGATAAATCTACATGCATCATAAATAAAACTTTTGTAGGATCTAATAAGCTGTAAAATTATAATATATAATGATTTTTAATATGAATTCCCATTAAAACTGCATATTATCTCATGTTAATGTAAAACCGTAATAAAATTAAAAAGGCCAGTGATAAATTTTATCCTGACCTTTTTAATTTTAGATATCCTTGCATTGGGTTTAACCCCAATCCTCTATAAGATTTATACAAAATAAATATCCTATCTTTTTTTACATTTAATCCTCTTTCCCATAATTCCACAAAGTTTACGAGTTTTTTGACAGACACATCTGAGTTCGCTTTTAGGATTTACATTGCCATCTTTATTACGGTCGCTCCATAATAAAGTACAAGAATCACAATCTTCTTGAGAACAAGATATTTTTACGCAAACGCCTTTCTTTTTGACTATAATAGGACCGTCAAATTTTTTGGCACTTTTTGCAATCTTAAGTTTTGTTCTTAATCCCTTATCTACAGAACTTGCCCGTTTAATATCGGCTTTAGATAGAACATAGTTTTCATCCATATCAGCATCTCCGGATTGAGATTTTTCTGATTCTATATCAAAAATAGATTGAGCAGATACCTGTTGTGATAAGCCTAATGTAACAAGTAAAGTAACGATAGTAATAATTCTAAAAAATTTCATTTGGATAAAATTAAGTTGTTAAATAATGATATCGCAAATATCACATTGGGCGACAGCCTCATAGTCACCCGTAAGAGTGATTCTTAATTTATCTTGAAATCTACGGCTGTAATTTTACGTCTATAAGTAGCGATTAGATTTTTTAACATGGTTATCTATCGCTTTGGAAAATTCTTTTTTGAGATGATCGACTAACGTGGCTATAGATACAGAATCATTTATGGAAGCCACGCCTTGTCCAGCAGACCAGATCGTTTTCCAGGCCTGAGCTTCTGCTTTTGCGGCATCTAGCTCTTCCCCAAAATCTACCTTCTTCTCCCTATTCCACAATTCCTCTGTGATCCCCATCGCCTCTAAACTAGGTCGTAAAAAGTTTGCATTTACACCAGAGACAGCGGCAGTGTAGACGATCTCATTTGTCCCAGATTTTATAATCATTTGTTTATAATCCTCAGACGCGTTACTCTCATCGACATTTATAAAACGGGTGCCCATATAAGCAATGTCTGCCCCCATCTGTAAAGCTCCCGCAACATCCTGCCCTGTACTTAAACATCCCGATAGTAAAATAATTCCATCATAAAAAGATCGCACCTCTTTTATAAATGGCATAGGATGTAAAGTTCCTGCATGTCCTCCTGCTCCAGCACATACGAGTATAAGACCATCTACCCCAGCCTCTTGAGCCTTTTCTGCATGGCGTCTTTTTATTACATCATGGAACACTAGTCCCCCATAACTATGCACTGCGTTTACCACATCAGAGACTGCTCCCAGAGAGGTAATAATAATCGGCACTTTATGTTTTACACAGATCTCTAAATCTGCTTGTACCCGAGGATTAGTCATATGCACGATGAGGTTTACACCGAATGGAGCTGCCTTTTTACCAGTTTCTTTTTCAAAATTTGCAAGTTCTGTTTTTATCTCTATGATCCATTCTTCAAATCCCTCTGTAGTCCTGTTATTTAAGGCAGGGATCGTTCCTATAATTCCATTTTTACAACACTCTATTACATGACGAGGTGTAGAAATTAAAAACATAGGGGCCGCAATAATCGGCAAAGTGAGATCTAGATTTAAAAATTCTGATTTATTCAAAGTATAATTATTTACAAAATTATAATTGCAGTATTGCTAAAGCCATGAGGTCCTTTTATCAAGCTGCATAAAGACGGCCTCATACGCAAGGTAAAAAATTAAACTAATAATATTACATCTATTCTTACAGCTGAAGTCTAATTTGTATCTAAATTTTTAATCATCAATAATTCTAGATGCTGTAAATACAGACATACATAAAATACGGAGTAGTTTATACCTGTGCAAAATAAAATCTCTTTACACAAGACAGCCGCTAATCGGCTTGTAAATCATTATTAATAATGTGTTAATGAGAGAGAAACTCAATGCTTATAAGCTAAAAATTCTCTTTTTTTATATTATTATGAAAGCAGGTATCTCCAGATCACTGAGTATTATAGGGACTATTTTAACTGTTATCAGTTTAGGATATGCTTATAATAATTCGTTATCATGGAAGGAATATCAAGAAGCTAGTATTGCGGTAGGGACTAGTTTTGGGTATGGGATCGGTGTTGCCGGAATTATCTTACTTGCTTCCTATTTTACTAAGATTTCTAAGAAGTGGAATTATATCACTGTTATATCAGTGAGTTATTTCTTAGCATTTTTTATGATCAGTATCGCTTTAAATTTATACAAGGGACTTACCTATCCGTTCCAATTAGCAAATTTAGAAAAGATCGTAGGCGAACTGAGTCCTGATGAATTATTTAGTATTACACTCAGTCATTCTACTGTGTATAAAAAGGTAATGGCCTGGGCTATGATTATTGCTAGCGGTCTAATATGTTTTAGGAATACTAGAAATATAGGGGCATTACTAAGCACATTTGTTCTTACTAATATCGTAGCTATTGCGTGGAACTATGAGTATCAAACCACATCCTATGCAATCTTTCTTCTAGGTTGTAGCAGTTTTATTTTACTTAATAATTATAACTTTATATTTTCCGAACTATACAACCATAAACGAAAGGTTAGAAAATATTCTTTGTTTAAATCGAGTAAACTATATAATTCTCTGGCCATTTTAAAAGTCCTTTGTTTTGTAGGCGTCGTCGTCTACTTTCATTTTAGAAAAGAGGAAAGTTGGATCCGAAAAACTACATTGGATGACAATCCCATCGTAGGTGTCTGGAAAATAGACCAGATAGAAAGTGCAAATATAGACACCTCACAAACCAAAGAGTTTTTAGAAGCAGAGGCAATATATTTTGAAAAAGGTGTAAGTGGATACATAAAATATCAAGACTCACTTTCCATGTTTAAATATCATTTAAATCAAAGTGATCGGCAATTTGATCTCTATGATTTTCATCAGTTTAGAGAAATAGATATGAAAGGAAAGTATGAGATGATACATCAAGACACCATGGTCTTTGAAGGAAAAAATAATAAGGAATCTCTTAAGATAAGACTAATCAGAGATCCCAAATTTAAGCGATTTCTAGAGGATAAGAAATAACTAAATCTTAGGAGGACTTACGTCCAAAGATTCTACGGAAAAACTTCTTCTCGTACTCCCAAAAAAAATCGAACTGACCCAATAAAAAGCCATAGATTAGTAAAAACAAGTTATAGACTGGCAGGATAAAAATCAAATATAAGACGGTAAATAGAATTGATTTTTGGCCATCACCTACAAAGAAGGTTACGACTGGCTTCTTAAGAAAAAGTATAGTGGTACCTGTCAGTGCAAACACTAATAATATAATTAGCATTTGCTTATAACTAACTCCCCACTTTTGCTGTAATTTATCTGACCAATTTGCGATGACTATTGTTTTTAAGTATTTAAATTTTATTCCACCCAGTCTGCTACAAACATATTTGTAGATCGACCACCTCCGTTATTTCTATTAGAAGAGAAGGCTAGTTTTTTTCCATCGAAAGAAAACATAGGGAAAGAATCAAAAGCATCATCAAAAGTTATTTGCTCTAATCCGCTTCCATCCTCATTAATCATATAAAGATTAAAAGGAAATCCTCTTTCAGAGGTATGATTTGAAGAAAATATAATTTTATTTCCAGAAGGATGATAAAATGGGGCCCAGTTTGCCTTTCCTAATTTTGTTACTTGCTTAAGGTCAGAGCCATCCACATTACAGACATACAACTCCATATTAGTAGGTTGCACCAGACCCTGAGCTAATAGATCTTTATACTCCTTTATCTCTGCGTCTGTCTTAGGTCTACTGGATCTAAAAACGAGTTTAGAGCCATCTGGAGAAAAGAAAGCTCCTCCGTCATAACCTAGTCCATTAGTCACTTGCTTTTTATTAGAACCATCGATATCCATAGTCCACAACTCTAGGTCTCCTGAGGAAGTCGAGGTATAAACTATTTTATCTCCATTAGGGGAAACCGTTGCTTCTGCATCATATCCCGGACTATCTGTGAGTTGCTCAGTAATATTACCTTCTAGATCAGCCACGAAAATATCAAAGCTCTCATATATCGGCCAGACGTATTTATCTCCTCTCGGTGGCTCTGGTGGACATTTATCATCCCATAAATGAGTAGATGCATAAAGGACATGTTTATTTCCTGGCATAAAATAAGAACAAGTGGTCCTGCCTTTTCCAGTGCTTAACAATGGAGGCATATCTTCTCGGTCTCTTTTAAAATCCTCTAAGTATATCTGATCACAAGGTGCATTCCACTTTTCATTTTTTGCCTGGAATACTAATTTTTTATCATCAAAACTCCAGTAAGCCTCTGCATTATCTCCTCCAAAAGTCAACTGACGTAAATTCTTAATATGCACTTCCTGAGGATAGGTAAGATCCGCTTTTAAGGCCGAACCAGCTTTACTATCGCCATGATCGTGACCTGAGTGATCATGTCCAGAATGATCATGACCTGAGTGATCATGTCCTGAGTGATCATGTCCAGCATGATCATGACCTGCGTGATCGTATCCCGCATGATCTTGACCTGAGTGATCGTGTCCTCCAGGTCCATGCTTATGGTCATGTTTACAAGCCATTACTACCATTAAAAAAACAACGATTATATAAGCTATGCGTATTTTCACTTTATCAGAATTTTATATTCAATAGAAGTAAGATTAACTTAGTTCATCAGTTCATTGTAAAAAAATGTACTGAGCACACAAAAGTAATTCTATAAGGATTATTATTGCATTTTCTAAAACCTTTTGAGATGAGATCATTAATAATCATGGCAGTTATGACACTGTTTTTACAAGCGTGTCATCAATCTAAACTTTTAGTTGCTATAAAACCCCTAATTACGAGTAGTGAGCAAATAATGCAAGATATTAGTTTTATGGCTCAGGACAAATTAGAAGGAAGGTTAGTCGGAACGGAGGGAGAAAAAATGGCCGCGGAATACATTGCCTCAAGATTTTTATCTCTAGGTCTATCAACATTCCCATCCTACCAAAATTACCAGCAGGATTATGTCGTACATAAAAAACCAAATCCTCATTCTCTTACACCCACTGGAGATGTTTCTTCTCAGAATGTAATCGGATACATAGATAATAAATCCGATCAATATGTGATTATCGGAGCTCATTATGATCATCTTGGTTATGGACATTTTGGAACATTGTGGGATGGTGATCCTGCTATACATAATGGTGCAGATGATAATGCAAGTGGCGTAGCAGTGATGTTAGAAATTGCTAAGCAATTAATCAATGGACCAAACAACAACAACTATGTTTTTATGGCATTCTCTGGAGAAGAACTTGGTTTATGGGGTTCTAATTATTGGGTCAAAAATCCGAGTATAGATCTTGGAAAGATAAATTATATGATTAACCTGGATATGGTTGGTCGGCTCAATGCCGAAAGATCAGTTGCCATAAATGGAACAGGAACTTCCCCCGTGTGGGATAAAAAACTGGATCAGCTTAATAGATATAATTTTAATATCGTCAAGTCTGCATCGGGAGTAGGTCCCTCTGATCACACATCTTTTTACAATAACAATATTCCTGTACTGCACTTTTTTACGGGCCAACATAAAGACTATCACAAGCCCAGTGATGATGTCGAATTTATAAATGCTGAGGGCACTACAGAAATAGGAAGCTATATTTTAGATATAATTTACAATCTGGATAGTGAAAAAAAATTAACATTTTCTAAGACTAAGGATGAATCAACAGAGGTTCCTGACTTTAAAGTAACGCTAGGCGTTATGCCTGATTATCTATTTAATGGAAAAGGCATGCGTATCGATGGTCTAAAAGAAGGTAGACCCGCTTTTAAAGCTGATATGAAGAAAGGAGATATCGTAGTCAAAATAGATACCCTTGATATCGATGACATGATGTCTTACATGAAAGCTTTAGGACAATTTGAACCTGGAGATACAGTACCTATTATGATTATGAGAGAAGGTAAAACCATGAAAAAGTTGGTTACATTCTAACCCTAGTAGCTTTAGTAAAAATGTTTATCTGCTGGTAAAAAACTTAAGTTTACTATTATTACTGGCGATTACATATCCCGGCATATTGTTCTGAGTTAATGATATTCTTTTAATATCTCTGGCATCTTCTGGCACAAAAAATCCAGTATCCTCTACTTGCAATTTAGCGATAAAACTACCATCACCTTTCCCTACTAGAAATAGTCCTTTTCCAGCATCGTACTGCGGTGTCTCAGGCTCGGTATAATAATTATTGCCTACTACTAGTAAGTCTAGATGTCCGTCTTTATTAATGTCATCTATGACCGTACTATTTATAGGAGAAAACTGAGCCTCGATAGGTAATGGTAACATCGAAAAGCTATTGCCTTGGTTTTTAAATACTACACTTTGAGAATTAAAGCAACTGTATTGGGTAGACTCTTTTATTTTATCAGCTCCATAAATATCTTCTATACTAGAAGTGGAAAACTGCAAGTAGGTTGGGAATTTTTCCGCTATAAAAGGCATTTGTTCAGAAGAACATTCTTTACCTCTTACAGGGACATCCATCTCCTTATATTTTTTACTCAAGACTATATCTAAGGTGCCGTTATCATCAAAATCATTAGCGTAAACATGGAGCGGTTTAGAGGTATTAAAATGAAACTTATTATTCAAGCCGATATTACCAGCGATGAGATCCATATCACCGTCTTTATCTATATCTGCTTTTGCTAAACTACACCACCACCCTTCTGTTTTAGCAGGAACGGACTTCTCTGACCATTTAAATTTTCCGTTTGTATTTTTTAGTATTGTAAGAGGCATCCATTCTCCGACCATAGCTATATCTAAATCATTATCCTTATCTACATCGATCCATTCCATACCTGTAACCATTCCTATATCTTGAAGCTTATTTGCTATGGATTCTGTCACATTTACAAACTTACCTCCATCATTACGGAGTATAAAAGATGACGCAGGTAAAGGATAACTTCCAGGATTAGTACGACCTCCTACGAACAAGTCTAAGTCTCCATCTTTATCATAGTCAGCCGCTTTGACAACGCTAGTACTTTCCTTAATATCTGGAACAGATTCTCTACTATAAGTAAATACACCTGCACCATTATTTAAATAGAGACGATCTTGGAATAGTTTAGAAGAAGATATTTCTCCACCACCACCACTGGTTACATAAAGATCTAAGTCATTATCATTATCTACATCTAAGAATACACTACCCATATCCTCAAAGGCAGAATGCTTTGTAAAATCAGGCATTATCGCTCTTGCGTATTTTCCATTAGATTGCTGGAAATATATACTTCCCTCCTGATCTAAAGCACCTCCTACATAAAAGTCTACAAGTCCATCAGCGTTTACATCACCTATACTAATAAACGGTCCTAAAGTAGATTGCCTATGTGGAAGTAATACTTCTTTTGCAAAATCATCATATTTATTTTCTTGATGGACGTATGTTACTCCTGATTGGAAATTTGTAATATCTATAAATTTAGGATTTACTGCTGTTTTAGTTTTTGTAGCTTTAGGTGCAGAATTATACTCTACATTAAGCACACTGTTAGCCTTAACATTTTTAAATATGGATACATTCCCGTCTAACCATTCCACTTCTACTTCATCTATCTGACTAATTTCTCCTAAGCCAAAATGCAAATACGGTTCTACAGATGACTGATATCCATGGGACAGGTAATACTCTGCAAATTGTAGCTGATCATCGTAAGTGATTTTTACCTTGGCATTTATATGTTTGCCTTTATGACTCGTATCTTTTAATGCTACACGTAAATAGTTATTACTCTTATTTACATTCTCATATAAAAAAGCTTTTTTATCGATATTATTCATAACTAGATCTAGATCGCCATCGTTATCTAGGTCCGCATATACAGCACCGTTAGTAAATGATGGTTCAGAAAAACCCCAGTCTTTTGCTACATTACTAAAAGTATAATTCCCATTGTTTTTGTACATATAATTTAAAACAGGATTAGACTCAGCGGTCAATAAAAAATCATATAACTGTTGCTTAGATAATTTACCTCCGTTAGCAGCTATAGCTTTTTTTCTTTTATTACGCCAGTCATTATTCTTAGTATCTCTTTTAAACCCATTAGTTACGAGATAATCTTTCCACCCATCATTATCAAAATCCGCAAACAGATTAGACCAGCTCCAGTCGGTCTGAGATATATTAGACAAGGCTCCGATCTCGCTAAATATGCCTCTTCCATTATTGACTTGCAAGCTGTTAAACATATACTGAGGTACATACTTAAGATTACCTGTGAGGTATCTAAATGCATCTACATCCATAGAGGCCATCAGCGTCTTATTTCTAACATGATCAGAAGGTGTCATATCCACCACACCGATATCTAGGATTCCATCATTATTAAAGTCTGCAGCATCTGCTCCCATGGAAAAGTAAGAGGTATGTCCCATTCGAGTATTGATCTTATCATCGAATGAATTTCCTGCATTATTTATAAACATAAAATCAGGTACAAAAAAATCATTGGCTACATAGACATCAGTATAACCATCCTCATTAAGATCTGCTGTAATTAAACCCAGACCAAAACCGGGTTTTAAAATTCCTGCGGCTTCTGATATATTTGAAAAACTTCCATTCCCATTATTCCGATATAAGGCACTGCACTGTAGATCGTATTCCTTTTTGGATAACGATTGCATTTTTTCCAGCCACTTATTTGCAAGATCATAACCCAGATGCCAGGTATGATTCATCACAAATAAATCTAGATCTCCGTCTTTATCATAATCAAAAAACGAAGCCTGCGTTGATTTAGATTGGTTATCGATTCCATATTGGGCGGCAGCCTCTGAAAACGTATTATTCTTATTATTTATAAAGAGTTGATTCGTTTGTTTAGTAAGATTTACGGATGGGTCCGAATTACAAACATATAAATCCAAAAACCCATCATTATTTATATCTACAACTGTAACACCTGTAGACCATCGGTCAGATCTGAGACCAGCCTTTTGCGTAATATTTTCAAATTTTAAATCTCCTTTATTGAGGTATAATTGATTAGAAACATCGTTGCCAGTAAAAAAGACATCTTGTAGTCCATCGTTATTTATATCGATGATTGCCACTCCAGAACCGTTATAATGGTAGTCATTTACATTTGCAGATCGCTCAGGAGTCTCGGTGATATCATTACTAAAAGTAATTCCAGAAACATCACTCGCTACTCTTCTAAAAACAGTAGATTCTGATCCGGCAGTAGAACTTTGATTATTTTCAATTTGAGTCGATGGTTCATTATCTATTATAGGTGTTTGCTCCTTATCAGCACACCCACAGAAATATAAAAGAAAAAGTATCCATAAGGGTGGGAGTAGTAGTTTCCTGAAAGACATTCCGTTTGGTTTTACATGATCACTAGGACCTTTACGAAAATACAAAATACTGTAAATATTACTACATAGCCTTACATAAGATTATGAGATACCATCATAAAGCAAAAAACTCATTTAGATAAATATCCATATACTCATTGTATGATAGTTTTAAATAGTCTTCTTTTAAGATGATAAAGTTGATTTCTTCCTAAAATCTATTACTCATCCAGATTCTAATAATCATAACCCATAATTAATTTATGATCTATTTAGTAGGGATCCACGTCTAAGTTTATTCTAACAGATTTAAATCCGGGCGAATTTAAAGTATGTAAACGAGCATGCATTAAAAAGCGTTTTAAACCATTCATAACTTTAGGATCTTTTTCCATTTTTATCGTAATGTTCTGTAGGTACTGTCCTCTAAGTCTAGCAACTCCAGGCTGTGTTGGACCTAGTATACGATTCCCAAATTTTGCAGATAATTGCTTAGCCAGAAAATGAGCTGCCTCTAATACAGTTTTGGGCTGTTTATGCTTAAGTGTTATTTGTATAAATCTATAAAACGGAGGGTAAACAAATTTTTGTCTTTCGGCCATCTCTCGAGCAAAAAATCTATCATAATTATTATCTATCGTTTCTAAAATAACTGGATGTGTAGGCTGAAAAGATTGTATGATTACTTTTCCTTGCTTACGTTTTCTACCTGCACGACCGGCCACCTGAGTAAATAACTGATAAGCCCTTTCTCCTGCTCTAAAGTCAGGAAATTGTAAGGATAAATCTGCATTTAAAATTCCGACTATTCCGATGTCTTCAAAATCTAGTCCTTTGGTGATCATCTGGGTACCAACTAGGATATCTATTTTTTTTGCAGTAAAATCAGCAATTATATTTTGGTAGGCATTTTTAGTTTTAGTAGTATCGTAATCCATTCGTGCCACTTTGGCATCTGGAAAAAGTTCTCTGATCTGAGCCTCTATTTTCTCTGTTCCATAGCCTTTTTGGTTTAACGTATGAGATCCACAGGCAGGACAGGTTTCTATCATTTTACGTCTCGAACCACAGTAATGACATCTTAGTTCGTTAAAAAATTTATGCACCGTAAGACTGACATCGCAATTATTACATTCGGCGTGCCAGCCGCATTGATCACATTGGATCGTAGGAGCATAACCTCTCCTATTTTGGAAAATCATCGCTTGCTCATCATTAGCTAATGCCTTTTCTATACCCTCTCTTAAAGCTAAACTAAAACCATTTTTTATCCTCTTCGTCTTGTACTCATATCGTAAATCGACCACTTCTATTTCTGGTAAAGCCACAGAACCGATTCTATTTTTCAGTTGGACTAATCCATATTTACCTTGATTTACATTATGGAAGCTCTCTAAAGATGGAGTTGCAGATCCTAGGATCACCTTAGCATCATGGAGCTGTGCCATAACGACTGCCGTGTCTCTACCGTTATACCGAGGGGCAGGATCCTGCTGCTTATAAGAGCTGTCATGTTCTTCATCTACGATGATCAATCCTAGATTTTTATAAGGTAAAAACATACTAGATCGAGCTCCTAAAACGATCGGCTTCTCATCATTTACGGCTTTCCATATTTCTACTCTTTCGGCATTACCCATTCTGGAATGATAGGTACCTACATCATCTCCAAAGACAGCTCTCAGTCTACTCACAATCTGTGTCGTAAGTGCAATCTCCGGAAGTAAATATAGGACTTGTTTTCCCAGAGCTAGCTGCTCTCTTATGAGTTCGATATAAATCCTAGTCTTACCACTTCCAGTAACACCGTGTAATAAGATTTGGGACTTTTCTTTATAGATAGCACTTATAGATTTTAAAGCCGTGGACTGATCATCTGTCAGTAGCGGTAGTTCCTTCTGCTGATAATTACCATGGACTAGTCTCGATACTTCCATCTCCGATAGCTCGATGATCCCTTTTTTTTCTAAGGCCCTCAGAACTGAGTTATCCACTTTACTGATTTCGTAAATATCTGATTTTGGAATAAATTCTTGTGATTTAGAAAACTGATATATCGCTAAGATAGCTCTAGTTTGCTTTTCAGATTTTTTTACCGCGTCTAATACTTCGGATAATTTATTAGGTTCTTTTTTGTAGGCTTCCGCCAATTGAACAACACCTATATTTTTAGGTTTATATTTTTCTATAAGTTCCTCTCGGACATACACGACCTCTTTATCTAGTAAGCTACGGATAACGGGGTATACTGTTTTTTTATCTAGGATACTCCGTATTTCTCCAATGGTTAGTTCATTTTGGATTGTTATGGCTTCTGCTATCATGTACTCTTCATCACTAAGCGTGGTCATATCTTCCTGGTAATTAGGATTGATATACACTTTAGTTTCAGAAGTGAGTTTTAACCCAGAAGGGAGAGCGACATTCATCACCTCCCCGATAGTACAAGAATAATAGTTAGAAATCCAATTCCAAAGCTTAAACTGTTGATCACCGATAATAGGCTCTTTATCTATGATCGAGACGATCGTTCTGGGTTTATAATCCATCTGCATCTCTTTTTGCAAATCGATCACAAGAGCAGAGTATAGTTTGTTTTTTAATGGAACCTCTACCCTTACCCCAAACTGAATATCACTGATCAACTCCTCGGGCACTACATAAGTATACTGCTTAGGTAAGGCTAAAGGAAGAACAACTGTCGCATATAAATTTTGCTTATCCAGACTCTTTATAGTTTAAATTGACACAAAGTAACAGATCGTAATCCGACTAAAAAAATATCTCTTGTGCCATTCTAAAAGTATTAGCATGAGCATCTATTATAAAGCGGATTTCTTCAGAGTATCCTCCGCCCATACTGACCGCTACTGGGATATTATTTTTATGACATTGCTCAAGTACAAAACGATCTCTTTCTTTACACCCATTTAAGGTCATAGATAATCTACCAAGTTTATCTGTTTCCAGTACATCTACCCCTGCAAGATAAAAAATCATATCTGGCTGTTGCTCATCGATCAGTTTAGGTAAAGTCTCTTTAAGCATTTTTAAAAAATATGCGTCCTCCGTTTTATCAGGGACACCGATATCTAGATCAGATTGTTCTTTACGGGTAGGATAATTTTTAGCTCCATGCATAGAAAAAGTAAAAACTCTTTGCTCATCTTTAAAAATACGAGCAGTTCCATTTCCCTGATGTACATCCAGATCTACGATTAAAATCTTACTACATATCTTACGATCTAACAATAAATGACTAGCGATTGCAAAATCATTATAAACACAAAAGCCCTCTCCATGATCCGCAAAAGCATGATGGGTACCTCCTGCTATATTCATTGCGACACCATTAGTCATGGCATATAAAGCACAATCATAGGTTCCTTTAGAAATATATTTCCCTCTTTCCACTAGAGCAGTAGTCATCGGGAATCCGATATTACGTATTTCTTTTTTTGATAGTAGCTGATGGTCTAGTTTATGGAGGTATTCTGCAGTATGAGTAAATAGCATTTCTTCATTAACCAGTTGTTCAGGATGAAAAAAGTGATCTTCCGTAATGGTTCCCTCGTAAAGAAGTTGTTCTGGAAGCAACTCATATTTTAGCATCGGAAAACGATGGCCCTCTGGCAACGCATATTTATAAACTGGAGAAAAAGCAATTTTTAACATCTACTCAATAACAACACAAATCTAAAATAGTTAGCTCTTTTCCAAAATATATAGCTCCTTGAAAAATCCTGCCTTTTTATCTTACTGTCTGATAATACTCTCGTAGTTCCTACACTTATCCACCCTAAAAAATAACCGTAACATTTCCTTTTAGATTATAGGTTTTACCAGCTACATCTGTGAGATTAATCATGTACACATATACACCCGACACCACTTCTTCTCCCTTAAAGGTGCCGTCCCATCCAAACTCCTCATTATTAATAGGAATTCCATCTGGAAATGATTTAGATTCCATTGAGAATACCTGCTCACCCCACCTGTCAAAAACAAAAAACTCTTCTATACTCGCCACGTTTTCTATTCCTTGTACAAAGAAGGTTTCGTTTACACCATCACCATTAGGTGTAAAAATATTAGGTACATAAAACTCTAAAACAGTAGCTGACTGCACAGGTATAGTAAGCGTAAACTCACAAGAAGATCCGTATCCTATTGTAACCGTGTACTCTAAATCAAATAATGAATTTACTGTAGGGTTTAAACAATCAGTACAACTTAAGAAATCTACCGGGCTCCATAGAATAGATGTCGGAGTGATGTCTAAGGTTATATTTATTTGCTGCGTCTCATCATCCTCTAAAGTGGTAATAGAATACTCGGCATTAGGTTCTTCAAAACTTGCAGTTATGATAACAGTACTATCACATCCATTGGCGGCAGCCCCATCAAATACAAACTCACCCATGGGATTATCAATATCATAAGTAACTCCTTGATATATAAATACATCATCTGCACATAAAAGTGTATCTAAAAATGACATTGCATCTTCTAAAATTTCCACATTTATGATTACTGTACTATCACATCCAAATGCCGAACCGTTAGTAAATGTAAATTCGCCGGAAGGCATATCTACATCGAATGTCAGTCCTTGATATAAAAATTCCTCATCCGCACAAATCATAGTATCTAGCATCGAAGTTACCGCATCGACAACCGTAAGTTCTATAGTAACTAAACTATCACAACCTATAGATGACACTAGTGTTTCCATTCCACTTAAATTATTTTCGTCGTATACATTATCATTTATAATAATCTGCTGTCCTGGACAAATCTCATCATCTACAAGAAACTCGGTTCCGTTTATAATGACGATTGATAATAGTTCCTCATCAAAACATTCTCCATCGTTATGATACATATATATATCCGTTGCTGTAAAGAATGTATCTCCTACACTATAGGTCTGTCCCATACCATCCATCTCAGAAAAGTAACCCGGTGTCGTCGTAAAAAACTCACCTGTAATTTCTGGTAGGATATAAAAATCACACCCTACGACAGTTCCAGGATTATCTATAGCCGGCTTTTCTATATTTATAAAGTGAGTCGCTGTACCTATACAATCACTTTGGGAATCGAAAGAAAATAATGGAACGGTCTCAAATATGGTATCCCCTTCATTATACTGAATTCCATTACCAAAAGGCTGTGTATAATAAGCTTCGTTTCCAGAAAGATTTATTCCTGTCAACTCTGGTAAGACTACAAACGTACAGTCAGAAATTTGGAATTCGAGAATTTCTACACTTCCTAAAATCTCTACTTGCATGGAAACTGATTCCTCACATGCTGTATTCTGAGCTACTGTATAAGTTACAGTATAAACAGCGGGAGGAAGATTAAGAGACATCATCGATCCGTTTATTCCAGTAACATCTATACTCCAGACTCCTCCGGAATCATGACCCGTCAAAAGCTCAAACAAATCAAATTCTCCAGTTAATCCACAAAATAACGTATCCATCCCAGAACCCGCCGTAGGAGCAGTTGTACAATCTTGAGAACAATTTCCAGGATCTGTGATTACAAGCGGAATACTACAACTATTATCATCTCCATCTGTAATGGTAAAGAATACATCCCCTGATCCTGCTGATCCTAATGGTAAGGTAAAAAAGGTTTCCTGTCCATACGCAGCAGTAGTAGGTAAAATAGTATTAGGTGTAATGCTGTAAGTAGTTCCTAAACCTACACCTATCGGGTTTAAAGTAAATGAAATAAAATCATCTGTTTCATCATTAGGCGTATCAAAGTCATTACACATCAGATTATCTAATTGTAGATCTATCAGATCGCAAGGCACATCATCTGAGCAAGGAAGCGGAATCTCTATAAGTAAATCAAAATCACAAGTGGGATCGGCATCATCAAAAATGTTCAAGACAAAATCAGAGGCACCCGCTATCGGGAATGGCCCAAACGAAACGGTTTCATCTAGATTTCCATCTTGGAAAGAATCAGAGTTCCATCCCCCTCCAGTAGTATTTGTCCCGTTTACAGTAATATCATAAAAATATAAATCGTCAGATGGGTCCGTAGGCGTTCCGTTATCATTACAGTCATATGTTATACTTGCCTCTATAGAACAAGGCACCACAACGCAACCTGATGGATCGATTTGCAAATCAACAGTACAATTAGGATCTGCCTGATCAGCAATCGTAACGTCTATAATACTTCCATCTCCGACTGGATATGGACCTGCGATTATATTTGCATCAAATGGACCTGATAACGTCAGCCCAGAAATAAATTCCCACCCGTTGCTTGTATTAGTTCCTTCTACTGTTATAAAAAAGGTAAACGTATCATCACTAGGATCATCAGGAGTACCTCCATCATCACATATAGGATTTCCAACTACTGGAGTAATAGTACAATTAAATGAACAAGTTAGTGGTGGTTCTATTAATAAAGCGTCTCCACAACTGGCATCGCCATTATCCGTAAAATTAATCTCAAAAGATCCATCGGCAATATTAAATGGTCCTAAAACAGTAACTACATCATAATCTCCTAAAACTATACCACCAATATCAGAACTCCATGTCGTCCCACCCTCCGAGGTACTAACTATTATATCCACAAAAAATATGTCATCGAGAGGGTCATCAGGTGTCCCATTATCATTACAGTTAATGTCTACCTCATTTGCGGATAAAATATTTGAGGAACATGATATAGCAGGTAACATTATAGTTTCTATACAAGTCGGATCTTCATCATCTGTTATCGTTATGGTCACATCTCCTCCACTAAAAGGAAATGGCCCAAATTCTACAGCCTCCCCCGTATAATTTCCTGTGGTACTATTTGCATCATTTGCTACCCAGCTACAACCTACATTTATACCACTGATCTCTATAGGATAAGTAAATAAATCATCTGAGGAATCACAGGAGCTATTATTATTATCACAAATTACATTGCCTAACACGTAAGAAATATCACATGCTTCTGAGCAGGTCATCGGCTCGATTACTATTTCCGTAAAACAAGATGGTTCATCTTGATCGGCAATGGTTATCGTAATAGTCGACTCTGAGGCAGAACCCGTATTCATTTGAAAACTTGTAAGTACACCATACATTCCAGAGGTCGGAGTAACGTTACCCGAACTAACACTTACAGTATAACTTGTCCCAATACCATCACCCATCGGATTAAGATCGAAGCTCATAAAATCATCTGTACTTATATCATCCGTTCCATTATCATTACATAATAGATTTAAACCATTAGATCCATCACAGATTTGTATCGAACCACAATCCGTATATATAGGAAGAGGGTTCTGAGAAGAATCTCCAATCTCCACATCAGAAAATTCAATATCCGCAATAGTACCTTCCGATCCTATTGCATCAAAACATAATTCAAATAAAATTTTACCACAATCGAGATCGACAGGATTAGACCCGGTTAAATCAAACCAAACAATAGTCAACTGCCCAGAGCCAGCATTAGTGATACCGACTGAGTTAGCATCAAAACCTGTTAAGTCAGGACAGAAATTTTGGGCCGAATTATAACTTAGCAAAGTTGGATCAAAATCTATATCCATTCCAATACTCTGCACATCTAAGAAATTATTAGTAGTAACGGATATACATACTTGTCCTCCCATATTTACTTGTTCGTCAGAACCAATAATATTAACACCAGTAGGATCTCCAGAAACACAAGCAGGATTTCCTGGATTAGGTAAACAGAAATTATTGAAAATTTCGCAACTGGATGAACAAGGAGCTGGATTATTTATATCTAAGGTGATACTACAGTTAACGTCGGAATCATCCGTAATTGTAATACTAATCATCGGTGCAGTAGTACCTGTTATTTCATACATACTTATCGTTCCATATAATCCGGATGATGGAAACACAATACCATCTGAAACACTCACTGTAAAACTTCCACCTGCAGTTCCTCCTTGAGGATCTAGAGTAAAGCTGACTATATCATCATCGGCATCTGGTGTTCCCGCATCATTACAAGTAACAGTACCTAGACCAGCAGTAAGATCACTAACAAATACCTCCATTACAAATTCCTCATCACAAGAATTATCAGAAGTAAAAGTGTAAAAATTTAGTCCAGTATTAATATCACTAGGAGTTATGTTTTCGTCAGGAGACCATGAACCAGTGACTCCATTATTATCTGTCATTGATAATGTGTAGGTCGAATTATCAGAAGAACAAAATGGTCCAATCTGATCAAATTCGGGAGTAACAGAATTAATGACCTCCACATTCATTATAAATTCCGTAGCACATCCATCTGGTGTAAAGGTATAATCTGTAAAACCTGGACTAGATGTATCTATAGGTCCATCCCAGCTACCTGTAACACCATTATTAGAAGTGGTATTTAATCCATCCGGAGCTTCGTTTAAGCAATACGGTCCTAACTGTTCAAAATCTGGTACTAAAGGATCGATTACTTCTATATCCATCTCAGCAGTAGTAGCACATGCAACTGTAGGGGTAAAAGTATAAGTGGTAACTCCAGATGCAGATGTAGAAATAGGTCCATCCCAATTTCCATTTACATCATTTGTAGATATAAGTGGCAAAACATCAGGAACCTCATCTATACAATAGGGCCCTAACTGATCAAAATCTGGGTTAATCTCATTTATAAAATTGATCGTAATTAAATTTGATGATACCGTTCCCTGGCATCCACCCTCCGTAACAGATAATAACTCTAATGCTAAATCTAGTCCGATAAATAAATCTGGAATAAATAAAGTATTGGTTGCAAAATCATATGAAGGTAAAAAGCTGGTCGTTGAACAGACTGTAAACATACCCGAAGTAGTACTCAGAGGAATAGTAAAAGGAAAGTTAAGTCCTGCTGCAGATATTTCAAACTCTAAATCATAAGGTCCTCCATTTCCACCGCTTACCGCGAATGTTACATCTAGACATTCACCAGGACATAAATTAGTATCAGTAGATGTAAATTCGGCCTCAGCCGTCGAACTACTTTCCACGGTTACATCTATAGTCGTTCCTACTGCACATGCTTCCATCGTAGTGAATGTATAAGTAGTAGTTCCAGGAACACTCGTATCTATAGGTCCATCCCAGTTACCATCAAATCCGTTATTAGAAGTAGTAGGAAGCACGTCAGGAGTCTCTCCAACGCAGTATGGACCAAAACTATCAAAACTAGACATCACTTCTGTATCCACCTCAATATCCATGGTGGTTCCTTCAGCACACATATCAGTAGCCGTAAAAGTATACGTACTGGTTCCGGGAGTACTGGTATCTATAGGACCATCCCAAGTTCCTTCTACTCCATTCTGGGCAGTGTCAGGTAAAACATCAGGAACCGCATCCACACAATATGGTCCTAGCTGCATAAAAACGGCTACTAATAATTCTGTTACACTTACGCTCATAGTTATCTGGTTTGCACACTCATCATCTGGTGTAAAAGTATAAATCGAAACACCTAAATCATTTGTATTAATCGGACTATCCCAGCTTCCCGAAATTCCATTTAATGAAATTTGTGGTAAGTCGTCTGGAGTATCGCCCTGGCAATATGGTCCCAATTGATCAAAACTAGGATCTATCGAATTTGTTATCTCTACATCCATAGTAGCTCCTAAAGCACACTCTTCTGTAGTAGAAAATGTATATGTTTTAATACCAGGAGTACTGGTATCTATAGGCCCATCCCAGGTACCCGAAAATCCGTTATTAGATGTAGTCGGTAATAAATCTGGTACGGCATCCACGCAGTATGGTCCTAGCTGATCAAAAACAGAAATCACCTCTGTATCTATCTCTACTTCCATTGTTGCTATTTGGGCACATGCGTCACTTGGCGTGAATGTATAAGTAGTAGTTCCAGGTGTGCTTGTATCTATGGGTCCATCCCAAACACCATCTACCCCATTATTAGAAATTAATGGTAATCCATCCGGAACTTCATCCACACAATATGGCCCTAGCTGGTTAAATGTAGGTAGTAGTTGATCTATCACTTCTACATCCATTATCGCAGAAGTAGTACAATCTTCCATCGATGTAAAAAAGTATGTTGTATTTCCAGCAGTAGTAGTTGTAATCGGAGCATTCCATGATCCTAAGACTCCGTTTGTAGAACTTGTCGGCAAGACATCTGGGGTATCTCCTATGCAATATGGTCCTAACTGATCAAATAAAGGAATCGTTTCTATTTCAACTTCTATATTCATAGTAGTATTAGTAGCACAATCACTATCTGGAGTAAAATTATAAATAGTCGTACCAGGAGTACTTGTATCTATGGGCCCGTCCCAGGTTCCTTCTACCCCATTTGTAGAAATAGTAGGTAAATCGTCAGGGGCTTCATTTTGACAATAAGGACCGAGTTGGTCAAAAACAGGATTTTGCTCTTCTACTACCATGACCATCATCGTTTGCTCTATCGCACAATCATCATCTGGAGAGAAAGTATAAGTTGTAGTTCCAGCCATAGTTGTACTAATCGGACCATCCCATGTTCCTGATAAGCCATTATCCGAAACAGTAGGTAAAACATCTGGAGTTTCATCCACACAGTAAGGCCCTAAAGCAGTGAAAGTAGGCGACACTTCTGTGTCGATTACGATAGTCATCATTGTGCTGGCTGCACAATCGTCAGAAGGTGTAAATGTATAATCCGTAGTCCCTGGCGAACTGGTTTCTATAGGTCCATTCCATGTTCCGTTTACTCCGTTTACTGATTGTGTAGGTAAAATGTCTGGAACAGCATCTACGCAATAAGGTCCTAACTGTACAAAATCAGGATTTACCTCTGCTTCTACAAGTACATCCATCTCTTGGATAGTAGCACAATCATCAGAAGGTATAAAAGAGTAAGTTGTGGATCCAGGTAACGAAGTATCTATCGTCCCATTCCAAGATCCGTTAACTCCATTAGTAGAAATAGTCGGTAATACATCAGGTACATCTCCGACACAGTATGGTCCTAACGGATCGAAAGAAGGAATAATTTCTGATTCTACTACAACCTCCATAGTCGTCCCAGTAGCACACTCTTGCGATGTCGTAAAAATATATATCGTACTGTTAGGTATGGACGTATCCACAACTCCTGGGTCCCAAGTTCCCGAAATACCATTGAGAGAAGTTGTCAATAAATTATCTGGATTATCTCCCTGACAATAGGGGCCTAACTGCATAAAATTAGCCACTGTAGAAGGAGTCTCCGATACTTCGACCTCAGCTGTTGCATCTGAACAAGGAGCCATCCCCGTAACTGTGTAAGTATGTGTATTTCCTACATTAGACCATACTCCTCCTACATCCGGAGTGCCGCCTAGCTCTGCGAATAATTCCGCATCGGTCGGAAATGTGCCTTCACAAACTGTGAGGGTGCCATCTAGTCCCGCATCTGGTGCTGGGTTTTCTGTCACTTCTACTTCTGCTGTTGCATCTACACATGGTGTCAAGCCTGTAATCGTGTACGTATATGTCGTTCCTACATTTGTCCATACTCCTCCCGCATCTGGCGTGCCTCCTAGCTCCGCAAATAATTCTGCATCGGTTGGAGTTGTGCCTTCACAAACTGTGAGGGTGCCATCTAGTCCTGCATCTGGTGCTGGGTTTTCTGTCAATTCTATCTCCGCTGTTGCATCTACACAGGGCGTTAAGCCTGTAACAGT